>CAYJLT010000056.1:0-11870 GCA_964371295.1 uncultured Treponemataceae bacterium | reverse complement strand
ACTGGTGTTCTTAACCGAACGCTACGCACCAATTCCTTTAACCATTCGTGGGTATGGGGCTGGGGCAGAAGTAACAGCAGCCGGTGTATTTGGCGATGTGCTTAGAACGGTATCATGGCTCAACGAGAAATAAGTGTGTCATTGCTTGAGCGTAGTCGAAGGATCTTATTATAATTAATAATGAATAATTAATAATTGTGCGGGTGTAGATATGGGGATGGATAATCCACAAGAATTGAGCAGATTAAGGGGATTATATTTTTGGAACTTTGTTGTTTTTAGTGCTCAAATGTGTCATTGCTTGAGCCCAGTCGAAGGATGTAAATTGTAGGAGGTTTATATGAATAAAGTAAGATTTTTATTACCATTGGCAATAATAGTATTGTTAAGTTCATGTAGTGGAATTATTGACCCAACAACAGAGCCTTCTCCTGACCCTAGATTAACGGGCACGTGGACTGGTTTAGATCAGGCTGGTAGCCATAGAGAGACCTACACTTTTTATAATAACAGTAAAATTGATAGGGTGCGAGTACTAACTGGAAGTGGTACAAATACGACAATGTGGGAATATCAATGGCGTAATATTGGTGGAAGTTATTTTTACAGGGCATATAAGTTTGAAGAAAATTGGACCCCTTTTAACATCGATTTGACAAATATAGATTCTGATGAAATTACAATTGACGGATTTGTATTGAAAAAGGTAAAGTAAACATTTGGCTTCCGGATAGTAGGGGCCGCGAAGCGGTTCGCATTTGTAGGGAGCGTCGCCCTCGTCGCTCCTAAACAAATGCGAATGAAGCCGAAAGGCGGAACCCCGTATAGCCGGATAAAAGCCCCGAAATAATTAACAATTAATAATGAATAATTAATAGTTGGTAAAAAATATATTTTTAAGGAGAACATAATTAATAATTGTTAATTATTAATTATTAATTAACACAGTGGTAATTGTATTAAAACACAACATAAAAGAAGAAGATAAAAATAATATAAAAACATTTCTTGAAAGACATAAGTTCAAGGTAAATGAAATTAAGGGTGAAGAAAGTACTATCTTTGGTGCTGTTGGGCATCTTTCAATAGATCCTCGCGAAGTGGAGCTTTTTCATGGTGTTGCCCAAGTTATTCCTATTTCTAAGCCCTATAAAATGGCAAGTAGGGAATTCAAAAAGGATAACACCATTATTGAAATTCCGAATAATCGAGGGCAAATTATACGCATTGGTGGAAACCGTTTTACTACTATTGCGGGGCCTTGTGCTGTTGAAAACAAAGAACAGATTTTTGAAGTTGCCAGGCGTGTTGCAGCGGCAGGAGCAGTTATGCTGCGAGGTGGGGCGTACAAACCACGAACTTCTCCGTATGCATTTCAAGGAATGGGTGCAGAAGGTGTAAAGCTATTAAAAGAAGCAGGTGAAGCGTTTGGCTTACCTGTATCAACTGAAATAGTATCTTCAGAATATATCCCAGAGATGAATGATTATATTGACGTGTATCAAATTGGCGCTCGAAACATGCAAAATTTTGAACTACTAAAAAAAGTTGGCGCACTTGGTAAGCCTGTTATTCTAAAGCGTGGACTTTCTGCAACAATTGAAGAATGGCTCATGGCTGCAGAATACTTACTTTCTTCTGGAACAGATAATGTAATTCTTTGTGAACGAGGGATAAGAACATATGAAACCGCAACAAGAAATACCCTCGATATTTCAGCAATACCTGTTGTGCAATCATTAACTCACCTTCCCGTAATTGTTGACCCAAGTCATGCAATTGGCATTAGGGATAAAGTTCCACCACTTGCACTTGCCGCAGTTGCCTCTGGTGCAGATGGAATTATAGTGGAAGTACACTGCAACCCCGAAAAGGCATTGTCAGATGGGGCGCAAAGTTTATATCCTGAACAATTCGAAAAGCTTATGCGCGATATTGATGTTTTAGCCCCTGTTGTTGGTAGGGAAACGGTTAGAATACGAGAAGTAGCTGCAGATGAAAAAGCAATTACAAAAGGGGAGCGGACAACGCTACGTTGTGGCTTTTCAGGTTCACATGGTGCTTATGCAGAGCAAGCAGGAGTGCGCTACTTCGACAATGCTGCAGAAATGGTGGCGTATCCAAACTTTAGAGCTGCTTTTCATGCCGTACAAGATGGACAAGTCGACTGTGCAGTAATTCCAATTGAAAACTCACTTGCAGGTTCAGTATACGAAAACTATGATAATTTAGTTCGCTTTGCAGATGTAAGTATTGCAGGGAGCATAAAGTTGCGAATAGAACACTCTCTTTTAGCCTGCAAAGGAGCGACTCTAGATTCAATAAAAACAGTATATTCTCACCCACAAGGATTAAGTCAATGTTCTTTATTTTTGGATCAAGTTAATTGGGAAAAAGTTGAATGTGCCTCAACATCACTTGCTGCAGAAACTGTTGCAAAAAAGGCTTCAACTGAGTGTGCTGCTATAGCATCAGTGAAAGCCAGTAAAGATTTAGAGGTCCTAAAGTCTGGTATTGAAGATGATCCTAGGAATTATACAAGGTTTTTGATTATACAAGCTACAAATGATATGCAGGCAAGCAATAAAATTGAACCAATAGCAGAACAAAATGCTGGATTGAGCATGGCGACTATTGCCTTTGTTGCAAAAAACGAAAGTGGATCATTGTATGAATGTTTAGGGATTTTAAAAAGCATGAACTTAAACATGTCTCGTTTGGAGTCTCGCCCCGTTCAAGGGCAACCATGGCGGTATATGTTTTATGTTGATATAGACCTTACACAAGATGGTCAAAATATTAAAAAAGTTCAACAGAGTGAACTCATAAAAAAAACATTAGAGAAATTACAAGATACCGCCGATGAAGTACATATGCTTGGCATGTACTCAGAGTGTAATTAGGTCTACAATTTTTTTTGAAAGAATAAGATTCCTCTTACAGTTTAAAATTCTCATTTACTCTTACAGAGTATGCTGATATAAGGGGAAAAAAGACAAAAAACATGCGTGTTTGGTATAAAACAGCATCAAATGCGAAAAAAAACAAAAAATAAATATAGAATGTAGTACAAAGTATTGACAAAAGTTTGTAAATACAGTAAATTCATCTAACAATATCCGAATTAAAAACAGTTGTAGTTAAAAAAGTAAAGAGCTTAGGGAGAAGCTAGAAAAAAAGAACTGTAGGAGATTCAAATGAAGGAAACAAAAGTAATGAAAAGGATTTCATTAGCATTGGTTATTGTAACAACAATTCTAATAGGCTGTAAACAGCCGACAAGCCCAAGTACACCGAGTGTGCCAACGTCAGAAATAATTAGCCTTGAAGGTATTACAGGCATAGAGCAAGAAGTAGGTGGGGGCACCACATCAATCGAAAAAACAAAACTCACAAAAGATGGCGAGATATATAAAGGCATACTTATTTCATCAGCAAGTGTTTTGCATTTATCTGTTACACCTAGTGAAGAAGGTGTAGATGGAGAGGAAATTCCGGAAACAGAAGAGACACCAGAAGTAGTAGATTCTATAAGCGTTTTGTTTGAAGAAGGCGAAAGCGCAGATGAAGTAACCGAAAAGCAAGAAATAATAAAAGCAACAATAGTAGCATCATATAGACAAGCGTTATATGATGCAGGTTTGGAAGGAATAACAAAAGATAATATAGTAGTTTTAATAGACGCATCACATAAAAGTGCAACAGCAACAATAGAAAACATAAAAGCAAGAAGTGGTTTTATGTTTGAAGGACTAGAGCCAACGATTTGTTTTAACCTCACAGGGGATTTTACAGGAAATATTGATATAACAAAGTTTGTTGGTGATAGTGTAGATGTTGCATCAGGAGTTGCGGGCTTAGAGAGCATAAGTTTAGCTACAACAGATGCAAACGAGGTGAGCTTTTTTGAAGCAGAAATATTTGATGCAGACTTAAGAAATATAGCACTAAAAGCAGCAGTAAAAAAAGCATTTCAAACAAAGTTATTACAATCTGGAATAACAATTGAAGACATTAGTGATGTTATAACAGGTACAAGCGCACAAGTACACTTAAAACTAAAAACGGTAAATGATGCGATAACCTTTGTAGACAGTAAAACACAAGAGACAACCGTTGCAATACTCGTAACAAACAAATATGGAGCCTTTACAGGAAACTTAAAAGCAATAGCACAAATTGATATAAGTGCAGAGTTTTTACCTGTTATACAGAATGCAGTAGTAATGGGAGAAAACAACTGGAAAATAAGCGGTGGGCTTCCAATGGTAGGCTCAAGAAAGGTTGCAGTAAAAGAAAATAGTGGTATAGATATACAAGTTGTTTTAGAAGCAATGAAAGCATCAATGGAATCTTTAGTAGATGAGAGATATGCTTTTAGTAGTTTTGGTACATTATCGTTAGATGGGACAAATACCGACAAAACGAATATACCAGTAAAACTTACAAAGAAAGATGGATACTTATTCTTTGATGGAAGTGAAACATATGAAACTACTGTTGGAGTGATATT
This sequence comes from uncultured Treponemataceae bacterium, assembly GCA_964371295.1. GTDB lineage: Bacteria > Spirochaetota > Spirochaetia > Treponematales > Treponemataceae > CAYJFX01. The sequence goes on along the minus strand of CAYJLT010000056.1, from coordinate 7,357 downwards.
TCAAGAAGGTTCATTAACTGTAAATGATGAGGATTTTGCAGAGACACTTGAAATATTAAGCAAACCAGAAAATCTTGGAGCCTTAGCAGATGATAATGGTAACGTAACAATACAAATTACTGGTGATATAGAAAATGAAAAAGACAGTAATGGTGATGCTCAGCCGTTTGAAATAGCACCTGAGAATGGAGAAAAATTAAACCTAACGCTTGAAGTACCAGAAGGTGAAGAGTTTAATGTAAACGGTGGTGGTATTTTAACATCACTTGTGGTAAGTGGTGCACAAACTACTGTAACTGTTGGAAAAGGTATTACTATCAACGGTGGTTATAAAGACGCTGTAGAAGACGGAAACGGTGGTGGTGTAACTGTTAAGGATGGAGCAACATTTATTTTAGATGGTGGTATAATTGAAGGAAACTTTAGTGAAGTAAACGACTACGCTCTTGGTGGTGGCGCTGTTTCAATACTTAAAGGTACTTTTATAATGAAAAGTGGAACAATTAAAGATAACACAGCATTTAGAGGTGCTGGAGTATATTTACATTCTACAACTAGTGGAGAAGATAATGCTTCTACATTTATAATGAATGGTGGGTCTATAGAAAACAACACAACGATTATTGAATATGGTGATGGAACGTTTAATATTGCAACCGGAGGCGGTTCTGGTGTATTTGTGTATGGTTCAAATGCACATTTTATAATGGGTAGAGAAGCAAGTTCAGATGGTAGCACACCAACAATAAAAGGAAATGTAGCATCTCGTATGGGAAGTGCAATCACTCTTTCTACAGACGGTAGTGCAACAATTTATAACGGACTTATTACAGAAAATATTGGCCCTTACGGAGCAATTGGTATGGCAGCAAGAGGAACGCTTAATATGAGTGGTGGCGAGATTAAAGGTAATCTTTACGGACCTCTTAATGAGGACGGTACTCCAAACAATGAACTAATTTCGCTCGTAGATGTTACTCAAATAAGAAATTATATTTTAGATAAAGATGGAAACGAATTAAAATACAGCATTGTTGCTAATCATTCAGGAAACCTTCTTTCAGGAACAATAGACTGGAGTAAGGTGGTAATTGAAGGCGCTCCACCTCCAGTTGCTGAAACCCCGTAATTAAAGTCTAAGTATATGTAAAATAAAGCACTCGGTACATCGAGTGCTTTATTATTTTCACTTTACTTGTAACTTTTTAACTTTTAAGGTATTATTATCATATGGCAGAATTACTAGCCCCTGCGGGCAACATAGAAACATTAGAAGCGGCAATCGGTGAAGGTGCAGATGCTGTGTACATGGGGCTAAAGAGCTTTAATGCTCGCATGAGAGCTTCAAACTTTGCATGGAACCAATTTGAAGCAGCTGTTCAATCCTTACATCGCCGTGGTAAAAAAATATTTGTAACGGTGAATACCGTTTGCGAAGAAAAAGAAACAGAGCGCTTGTATCGCTTTTTAAAATACTTAAACGAAATTGGGCCTGACGCAATCATTGTGCAAGATTACGGTGTTGTTCGAATGGTGCAGGAGTTTTTTCCAAATTTACGAGTACACGGCTCAACACAAATGAATATTGCAAGTGCAAGCGCAGCAAACCTCATGGGAAAAGAAGGTGTTAGGCGTATTGTATTAGCCCGCGAATTAGGATTAAAAGAAATACAAGATATCCGCGCAAAAACAAATGTAGAGCTTGAAGTTTTTGTTCATGGAGCTCTTTGCGTAAGTGAATCAGGCCTATGTCTTTTTTCGAGCTACCTAGGTGGAAAGAGTGCAAATAGAGGAATGTGTGCACAGGCATGCAGACGTTTTTACAATGCCGAAATTATAGGTGGTGGCACAGAGAGCGGATACTACTTTTCTCCCCATGACCTTCAACTTATAGAAAAAATTCCAGAGCTAGTGAATGCAGGTGTTGACTCTTTTAAAATTGAAGGGCGTATGAAAAGTGCAGAATATGTTGGTAGCGTAACTGCAGCATATCGCTATGTGCTTGATAATTGGGAAAGTGATAAAAAAGGTGCAGTAGCTACGGGAAAAAGACTATTATCAAGTGACTTTGCACGTTCAAAAACGCTCTTTTGGTATCAAGGTGAAAGTGCAGAACATGTATTAAACCCAAACCAGGCTGGCGGTACTGGTATTGCCCTTGGAAAGATTTTTAAAGTTCGAAACGAATCTATAGAAGAAGAAGCTGTACTCGATACTGATTATGTAGTGCTTGAAGGTAGCGATGACGATTTTGAAACTAACACAGCAAACAAAACAAAGAAAAAAGATGAAAAGCCAATTTTTGTTGAAAGACATAATTTTGCACTCATAAAAGGTGGAACGTACGAGCCTGAAATTGGGGACTCAATTAGGCTTCATAAAAAAGACGATTCTGGTCGTGTTAGCCATAAAGTAAAAATAATAAAGACCTTTACAAAAACAGGTAATGAGCCATGGGTTGATATCCCAAAAGGATTTGGTCCAGGTGATAGTGTGTATCTCATACAAACTAAGTCTATGTCCAAGCGATATAAAAGAGTTCTTCCTCCTGATATTTCATCATTTAAAAAGCAACCAGGTGGGGATAGACTTCCAATTTTAGATTTAACTCCTATTAAAAAAGTAAACCTCTCACACTTTCCAGAAGGCTTATATGTGCAAGTAAGTACCGTGAATGATATGCATGCTGTAATATCAGAAAAACCAACGAGGGTAATTTTAGAATTAAATGCCGATTCAAGACGATCTTTGTTGCAAAAAAAACAAGTACTTCCTTTTTCAAAAAAAGAAGTATTTATTTCGTTAGACCCATTTTGCCCCCAAGAACAAGAAGAGCAGCTTCAAAGCGAATTAGAAGAACTCATAGATTTAAAGTTTACACAATTTGTGGTAAATAACCCAGCCCATATTACAATGCTTAAAAATAAAAAAGTATCTATGATTGCAGGTCCGTATTTATATACGTTTAATCGCTGGGCAGTTTCTTGGCTAGAAAACCAAAATATAGATGCTTTTGTTATGAGCCACGAAACTTCACAAAGTAATCTTGAAGCAACACTTACAAAAGAACAGCGCCAGCGAGCAATGATTAATATATTCTCATACCCTGCATTATTTAGAATGCGCTTTCGTCTTCCAGAAAGCTATGATTTTCATTGGTTTAACGACAAAGAGGGTATGGCCTTCAGAGCACTTTCAACTCCAGATGGCTCATATGTAATGCCTGAAACTCCTTTTTCGCTTATCGACAAAGTGAACAGCTTAAGAACACTTGGCTTTACCCACTTTTTAATAGATATGTCAAAAACACAGGTAGTTCGATCAGACTTTAAGCAAATCATGCGAGCGCTCCATAAAGGTGATGTTGTTCCAGGTGCAAGCCGATTCAATTGGAAAGATGGTTTTTACAACGCAGATAAACTACGAAGGTAAGGTATCCGCAAGAATTACACGGATTACACAGATTTTTACTAGTGCACTATCATATATTATCCCAAATACTACAATAACACTAAAATAAAGAATATTTTTTATTTTAGGCGCATACTTGTTTTGTCTAGTATACTTGTGGTGCATAATAATAAAAATCCTATAAATCTGCGTAATCTGCGGATTAAACAAACTTTGTGTAAGTCTGTTAGTTAAAAGACCAGTGCCTCCTCTGCACTAATTAATGCGCCCTCGGCAACCTTTGATGTTTCCGGTTTTTCAACAGATGCCCCTTTATCCCCATCTTTTTGTAAAAACATAGGCTTAAATTCAACATGCTCAGCAATAATACCAATTTTTGCTCGTTTTTTTCCATCAGTACCTTCCCAGCGGCTTTGCTTTAGCCTACCTACAACTCTCACCCCTCGACCTTTTGAAACATTTTTCATACACAGCTCTGCTAGCTTTGCCCATGTTTCCACTTCGAAGAATGAAATCTCTTTTTCATAGCTATCATCCTTTTTGTAAGATCGAATAGTCATTAAAGAAAATGTACACACGTGCGTGCCTTTTGGTGTTTCCCTCATTACAGGCTCTTGCACTACATTTCCCTCTACAATAATTGTGTTAAGTGAATTCATGTATTACCTCCGATTTTTTTTGTACGTACATATATAGTTATAGTGTTTTACGCAAAAAAAAATAGAGATTTGAGAAAAAAAAAGCAATTTGTGTACTTTTTTAAGTATACAAATTGCTTTTAGAACTAAGGTTATAGTACTTTAAAGTGTTTTTGTTAGTTTAATGATGTACAACAACATATACATTTTAAGCTGTTCCTTGTCAGTAATTTTTTGGAGTGCTGGATTTTGCATTACATTATCAGCAAGGTTTCTCATTCTCTCTAGTGTAAAAGTGCTAGATTTAATTGTTCGAAGTGTTTTTCGCATGTAATCGCGCAATAGTGAGTTTACATCCTCTGTAAGGTTGTTTCTAAGCTGTTTATCTAACAACTTGTTCCATTGACGTATGTATGAATCCATTTCTCTTTCTATTGTAGAGCCTGCAGGCACAACCTGTGATTCAGCTTCGGCCGCTGCATCTCGAAATTCCTTTCTGCGTAGATTTTTTGTTGAATTACTAAACGCTGAAGGCTCATCTGCATTTTTCAATTGTAACTGAGCCGTAGGAACTGGCTCTACTATGCCAGCTTTTCTCTTTCTTTTTGGTGGCCTTAACAGTATCTTTGCTATCCAAGAAATAACAGGTATTGTGTACCATACGGGTAAAAGTATTTTTGCATCAGTTGAAATTTCTCTTCTTGATAGCATAAGGAGTTCACTGTAGGGTAGAAGTACTCCATTGGAAAATAAGTGCATTTTTTCTTTGTTATTTTGAGCATCGTAATGTACGAGGGATAAAAAATTTGCTTGTAAAAGTGCATCTAAAATTGGTGACGTAGATTTCACCTCAGTTTCTAGGCATGATTCAAATGCTTTTTGGTCGGTCATAGCAGGAACATGGTCAAATTTTTTATATAATTCAAACCAGCGCTTTGTTAGTACTTCTTTTATGTTTTCCCTCGCATCATTACAAAGCCTAATTATCAATGGAATTACCTTTGACTTATAAATGTAATATCGCTCCCCTGAGTGTATTTTAAAGGTTAATAATTCTGGTAAATCGCCATCAGAAATTTGAGTAGTTGCACTATTTAAAAACTCAGTTAAATCTTCAGCAGTATACTGACCCAAAAGTGGAATTCCTCTGGTATCAGTAAAAAGATCAATAGCTTTTCTGTTAAAATAATGAGGAGTTGCATTTAATGCTTGCTCTAGATTTCTAAGAGCGGTGGTGCGTTGGAATGTTTGTTGGGCCTTATTTTTATAGTAGCCCATTGCAATATCTGTTATTGCGACACTTTGCAAAATGGTAATATGCTCTTGAGTGTAATCAGTAACTTTTTCGTAATCTTGGCGTATAAAAAAGCCTAATTGACTCCAAAAATAAAATGAGTCACTTGAATTTTTTATTGATTCAAGGGCTTCAGTTGGCTTTTGTATAAACTGGGAAAAAAATGTTTTTACCGATATTTCCTTTCCAGAATTAGACAAACGCAATCTTTTTAAAAAGTAGTCATGAAACTCTTCTTTTCGTAACATTTGGCGAATTTTTGAAAGTGAAATATCAAACAATGTGGTAGCAGAAACAGTAGCCGGAAAAATAATTGTTGGAATGTTATTTGCAAATGTGAGGCCATAAAGTTTTTTTTGTTCGTTATCAACGAGTGCTGCAGGGTGCTGCTTTTCCTCTGTTTCTTCTTTTTCAAAAAGTTCGAGAAGAAAAGTAGAGGCTTGGTGTTGCTCAAGCATTTCAAAAGGGGCTTGCTTGGGTAGATCATTTACGGTTGGAAAAGGTATTGATGGATTGTTTACTATTTCCCTAAAACGAGAGGCATACCGTTCTGCATAAAAGGGTACAACAATGATTCCTTTTTTATCACTTTCAGGATGGGTAATAATAATTGTTCCGTTACCTTGCAAGGTTTCAAGCTCATCGTGCATGGCGGTTTCAGGATTTGTCGTATATGTAATAAGCTCTGGTTGTGTATCAATGTTATGCTGAGCATAACGCTTCATGTAGTCACAGAATTCTGCAAAGTGCACATGGGGACTATTTTGTTTTTGTGCAAAAAGCACAAGTATTGTTAAAAGATTCTTTTTGGCAGCCATATTACTATTATAACAGAAATAAATTTTTTTCTCAATAATTATTCTTGAATATTTGCAATTTTTTTTACAATACAGTATTTTATAGCACTTATAGCTTGACCGATTTTGCTGCATTTCGTACAATAAGGGTATGTTTTCAAAAAGAATAAAAACATTAAACCCCTATGTTCCAGGTGAACAACCTGAGGGTGACTTTATTAAAATTAATGCAAACGAAAATCCTTATGCTCCGTCAAAAGATATTTTGCAAAAACTTTCCGCCTATATTGAAAAAAACTCAATGGATTTTGCACTGTATCCTGACCCAGAATCAACAGAGCTTAGAAAGTCAATTGCAAGCATGCTCAATGATTCAGGAGGCTTTTTACAATCAAGTTCAAAGCTTGATTGTATTATTACTGAAGATATGATTTTTTGTGGCAATGGCTCAGATGAAGTATTATCATTTATCTTTTATACTTTTTTTGATTCTGATAAAGAGCTTGTGCTACCAGAATTAACATACAGTTTTTATCCTGTATATGCAGATTATTATGCAATCCCTCTAAAGCGAGTTCCGCTACTGAGTGATTGGAGTTTAGATACACAATCCATGTTATCAGTTAAAAATTCAGGTGGAATAATTTTTGCAAATCCCAATGCACCAACTGGTATTGCTCTTTCTGTAAGCGAAATTGAACATATGCTACATAATCTTCCTAAAGATAGGGTTATGGTAGTTGATGAAGCTTATGTAGACTTTGCAAATGAATCTGCACTTTCACTTTTACAAAACCATAAAAACCTTGTTATTGTTAGAACTTTTTCAAAGTCGTTTTCGTTTGCAGGAATGCGCTTGGGCTATTGTATTGCGCACCCCGAGTTAATTGACGCGATTACAAAGGTTAAAAACAGCTTTAATCACTTTCCAGTGGATGCCTTCACTCAAAAATTTGGATCATTAGTGTGTGAAAACTGGAAAGACTATGCTGCAACTTCTAAGACAATTTCGCACGATAGAGATGTATTTAGCACCACTTTACGCGAAAATGGGTGGGAAGTGATTCCATCTAAGACAAACTTTGCTATGGCAAAGCATTTGAAAGGGAAAGGTGGCTTAGAAGTGTATGAAGAATTAAAAAAACACGCCTTTTTAGTTCGCTACTTTGATAAGCCTAAAACAAAAGACTGGGTACGTATAAGTATTGGAAAAACAG
>CAYJLT010000055.1:0-11977 GCA_964371295.1 uncultured Treponemataceae bacterium | reverse complement strand
TGACTAAAAATGAGCAAAAAAATCAAAAAGATATGCTCAAAATGTATCAACGGTACTTACCGACATTGATACTAAAAAAGCAGCAACTTCAGTCAGAAATTCGCACCATTGAATTGCGTGTACAAGAAGTACGTACACGTAAAGCAGCTCTTGAAGCAGAGTTTAAAAAATGGATTGCAGTTTTTGGTGAGGCTGAGGCTTTTAAACCCGATATGGTTACCGTAAGTAACATAAAAAAAGGCATTGGAAACATAGCAGGGGTTGTAATTCCTGTGTATGAAGGAGCTGATTTTTCTCGTGGTGATTATGACTTATACGAAACACCCTTGTGGATTGATCTTGCTGCTACAAAAATGGAAGATGCCCTTTCACTTGATTTAGAAGCCGAGGTTCTAGAAGAACAAGTTCGCCTTTTAGCCCAAGAGTTGCGCGTAACCACACAGCGGGTAAATCTTTTTGAAAAGGTTAAAATACCTGAAACTAAGGCAAATATTAAAAAGATAACTGTATACCTTGGAGATCAACAAGTTGCCGCAGTTGTTCGCGGAAAGATATCTAAGAAAAATCTTGAAGCAGCAAGTGAAAAAGAAAAACAAGAAAGTATAGAGGGGGTAGCATAATATGATTGTTCCTATGAAAAAAGTATCCCTCGTTCTTTTAGAGTCTGATAGAAAAGCAGCATTAAAAAAGCTACGAAAACTTGGTCTTGTGCACATAAACAAGGTAGAAGGTCAGAGTGAAAAACTATCAGAAGTAAAAACTGAACTAGAATCAATTGAATTTGCAATATCTCTTTTAAGTGAATATAAGGTTCCTAAAAAATTGAAATTTGCAGACCTTTCAACTGATGAAGCAGTTAAAAAAGCAAGTGAAATCGTTTCAATGTATGAAAGACGAAAAGTGCTTGAAGATAAAATTGCAGCCGGTAGGGTAGAGCTAGAGCGTTTGGCTCTTTGGGGTGAAGTAAATATTGAAGATCTTGCGTACCTAGCATCGAAAGATATTTGCTTTTACCTCTATGAGATAGAAAATGCAAAATACCTAACCTTGCCAGAAACGGTTAAAACAATGTTTGTAAATCGTGATAAAAACACTACAAGGTTTTTAGTTCTTGGAGAAGAAGGAGTAACTGTAGCACGCCCTGAAGGATTACCACCTGAAGCGTACTCAGTAACTCTACCACCTTTATCAACGGTTCAAATAAAAAAGGACATTGTTGAATATAAAGCAGAAATTCAGTCAATTTCTAAGAGTATAGACGATTCACTACAATACAAAAAAGCTATACTTGATGCACAAGTTGCAAAGGGAAAATCGTTTGAATTTGAAAATCTCTTTGCCGGAATGGATAGAGATGATGAGGGAAGCTTTGCTTTAGCATGGCTAACTGGCTATATTCCAACGGCTGATATGAAAGCATTACAAGAGCTTTCAGTGAGCGAAAAGTGGGCCGTATCAATATCTGATCCAGGCGAAGAGGATGAAGTTCCAACAAAGCTAAAAAATAACGCTATTGTAAGAATGATTTATCCTGTTTCAGACTTTTTGGGTACCGTTCCAGGTTACCGAGAGTATGATATTTCAGCATGGGTACTGTTGTTCTTTACCATTTTCGTTGGTATGATCTTTGGTGATGCGGGTTATGGAGCAGTAATGCTTTTAATGGCTGTATTTGCTATGATTGGTAGTGCTGCAAAGGGAAAAAGAGTGTCGCAAGGTGTTGCTTTACTCTTTTTACTTGGACTTGCAACCATGGTGTGGGGAGCAGTTACCTGTAACTGGTTTGGTGTAAAACCGGAGCTTTTGCCAGATGTTCTAAGAAACTTAGCTTGGCAGCCGCTATCTAATGATTATGCATCTCTTTCTGAGGCAAATGAGCTTTGGGTAAAGCAAAATGTACAAATATTCTGTTTTACACTTGCACTAGTTCAGCTTTCAGTAGCTCACCTTAAAGGAATGTTTAGATATATCAAATCACCCAAGATGCTCGGCGAGCTAGGTTCAATGCTCATGGTTTGGGGAATGTATTATGTTGTACTGAGTATGGTTGTAGATGGGACACGTTTCCCATTTGATATGCCAATTCCGATAGAAGGATTAAGTCAATACCCAATGCTTTATGCATTTGGAGGATGTATTGGACTAGGATTTTTCTTAAGCTTTGTATTTTCAAGCTATGAAGGAAGCTTAAAAGATTCAATACTTGATAGTCTAAAAAACATTGTTTCAGTATTGCTTGGCGTTATAAACGTTTTCGCTGATATTGTTTCATATATTCGTTTATGGGCAGTAGGGCTTGCAGGTAGTGCAATTTCTGCAACAGTAAACGATATGGCAGGTCCAATGCTCGGTGGCTTTGTGATTTTTGCTGGTATATTATTGTTGGTGTTTGGTCAGGGTTTTAACATGGTGCTTAATGTACTTTCTGTTATTGTTCACGGTGTGCGTTTGAACACATTGGAGTTTTCAAACCACCTTGGAATGTCTTGGTCAGGCTATAGTTATGAGCCTTTCAGTGAAGATTAATGAAGTAGTTACTTCATTTGCAGTATTGTATACGTTGTATAGCAAAACTGCAAAAAGCTGTGGCATTTGTGACTCAGCTTTAAAATTAAAACTGAAATATATATTTGAAATTACCGCTAAGTAGCGGAGTTTAACTACAGGAGATTATTATGATTGGTATGTTCGGTGCAGCATGTGTTCTTGGTATTGCAGCTATTGGTTCTGCAATTGGTATCGGTACTGCAGGTCAAGCAGCAATTGGAGCATGGAAAAGATGTTATATGAATAACAAACCGGCTCCATTTATCTTAACTGTTTTTGCAGGTGCCCCACTTACACAAACTATTTATGGATTCTTGCTTATGCAAAGTATGGTTACATCTACACAAGATGGGTTTTTCCTTTTAGCTCTTGGTATTTTCTCAGGTCTTGCTATGGCAGCATCTGCAATTTTCCAAGGTAAAGCTGGAGCTGCAGGTTCTGATGCTCTCGGTGAAACAGGAAAAGGTTTTGCACAATACATCATGGTTGTAGGTCTTTGTGAAACTGTTGCTCTTTTTGCAATGGTATTCTCTATGATCGTTGTATAAGTAAAAATATGAAACATATTAATACTCGAACCGTCACTATTGGCGGTTTGGGTATAACAAAAAAACTCAGCATTGGTGGAAACTCTCCTGTGAGTATTCAAACAATGTGGAAAGAGGGTATTGATTCGGTTTTAACCGATAAGCAATACCTTTTTTCAATTTTAAAAGATATTGAATCTTTACAAGAAATAGGTTGCAGCATACTACGCTTTGCTGTTCCATCCATTGAAAGCGCTAAGGCTTTATGTCTTATTGCTAATAGTACAAGTATGCCACTTGTTGCTGACATTCACTTCGACTACAAGCTAGCGCTAGAATGTCTAAGGGGGAACATAGCAAAAATACGAATTAACCCAGGAAATATAGGCAGTAAAGAAAAGACTGAGATTGTTGTTAATGCATGTAAAGAAAAGGGAGTTGCAATACGTATTGGGGTAAATGCTGGAAGTTTTCCAAAAGATATTGAAGAAAAGGTCCTTGCAGGGAGTATTACTAGGGCGCAAGGTTTAGCCCTCACTTCCGAAAGAGAAATTGAAATTTTTGACGAACTAGACTTTGATAACTACATTGTTTCTATGAAAGCATCAAGTATTCAGGAAACTATTGATGCAAATGAAGCATTTGCTAGTATGCATCCTTCAGTTCCCCTACATATTGGGGTAACAGAAGCAGGTCCTTTAATTGGGGGTATTGTAAAGAGTACGGTAGCCTTTACGCATCTTTTATCAAAGGGAATAGGAAGCACTATTAGAGTAAGTTTATCATCAAGTCCTGAAAATGAAATTATTGCTGGTAGAGAAATATTATCTGCCTGTGGTCTTTTGAGTGGTGGAGTAAATATTGTTTCATGCCCTAGATGTGGAAGAAATGGCTTTGATGTTCACGCTTTTGTTGATCGTTGGCAAAATAAACTTATGGCAATGGATAAAGATATTACTGTAGCAGTAATGGGCTGTAGTGTAAATGGCCCAGGGGAAGCAAAACATGCAGATATAGGTATTACAGGTTCTGCTAATACTACCATTATTTTTAAAAAGGGAACTATAATTAAAACAATTAAAAATGATGATGTAAATATCCTCATAAAAGATACCGATAATGCATTTATAGAGGAAATAAAATCTTTGTGAAAAAAATTACTTTATTTGTATGTATACTATTTTTAACGAGCATTTCATTATTAGCTCAAGATCTCATACCTACAAGGCCCGATAATAATCGCCTTGCTAAGTTTATTCTTTCAGATGCGCAAATAGCATTTGAAAATAATGACTTTTCTTCAGCATTTACACTTGCACAAGAGGCAGTTGATACCCGAAAAGCAGAAAGCGAGTGGTCTGTATATACTTTAGCAACAGAGCTTAGGAAACCTAGTGCTCAAAATGTTGGTAAGGACATAGAGCAATTATTGTATTTTTTTCAAAATAGGCAAAGTTATGATGTTGTAAACATAATTGAGCGTGTTTTATATGATTTCAGCTATGAGTATTTTGACTTTTCAATTGATAATGTCCTCTATTTTTTAGAGCAGTCACAAAACTACCCAGAAGCATACTATTTACTTGGTAAGCTCTATCTAAATGAAGGTGAATTAGCAATTGCAGATTCTTATTTTATACAAGCATATGAACATGTTAATTTATTGGATATACCAGATGTACAATTTGACATACTTTACTCAATGTCAGATTTATACGCAATACAAGAAAATTGGAATGCATTTGAAGAAGTACTGCTTTTAATTGCGTCGGAAGATGAGTCGTACTATTTAAACGGAAGACCGTCCCCATTCTTGCATAGTGTAACATCTGCGTTAAACAACGACATGGATGCAGATAGATTTTTTTTATTATTTAGAAATGATTTCTATCTAACTCTTCAAGCATGGAATTATTTAACTTACTATTATGAAGATCAAGGACAATCAGAAAAAGCTTTAGAAACTGCACTTTTATTCACAACATCGGCTTTACAGAGGATTGATGAAGTACTTGAGGACCGAGATATACACCATGAATACTCAGATTTAAAAAGTTTTTTTCAGGATGTAAAGCTTTTTAATGACGTGGCAATATGGGCCGAAAACAATTATTTTTGGGAAGGATTTTATGTGCTTGCAATTTTGTGTAAAGAGCAGGGGTATGAACAGTTTTCACAAACTATTTTAATAAATCTTGCTTCGGAGTGTCCTGTACATGAATGGCGAGTTTTGGCTGAAAGAGCGTTATAAAACAAAAAAGGGGCTGCACTGTAGTGCAGCTTTTTTTGTTACCATACTTTGATAGAAAAAGTGAAGTAGTTTCCCCAAGTATTTTTGTATTCTGAATTATCTACTGGCTTAAATGACTTATTAAGAACATCTGCTTCTGTGTGATGCGTATACGATAAAGTATAGCCGAGCTTTAATGTAAGCGGAATATCTTTTACAAAGCGCATATCCATCTCTCCCTCTAGTCCTAGTGAGTGAATCCACTCATATGTTCCATCGGTAAGGAAGTATTTTTTTGTGCTCGTGTTGTCGCTTGAATCGCCAGGGGTTTGTATATCTCCATAATCTAATGATGAATCTATATCATTACCAAGCTTATCTACTGTCTCATCGTATGCTTCAAGACCATGCCGAATTAAACTATAGCTCAAAGTAGTTTCTAAAAACCAAAAAGGAAGTGATGTAGCAGTTAGTTTAAGTTCATCAGAATTGGGGGGTAGATAATAACCTAAGTTTTCACCATGATTCACATAGTTTGTATGCATTCGTATTTGTTCACCCCCATCATCTTCAGCATACCATGGTGTGACAGTTCCTGGATGCGTGTACATGTATGGCTCTAGCTTTGTATATTGTAAATTAAATACAGTGAAAGCTGCATTCGGTATTGAAGCTTTTATACCTGTTTGAAAGGCATACATATTTCTATCCATATGAAAAAAATCATCAGATAGTAGATTTAGTTCGTCTGTAAGAATGTTAAAGTATAGTTGTGCATATCCTGGAATATTTGCACCGAGAGAAAACCCTAAAAGTAGGTTATCAAAATCACCAGAAGTGTTTTGTGCAAAAAAAGGAATCATTCCAGGCATCATATATGCCAATTCAAATCGCTTTGGGAAAACTACTGAGCTGAATAAACTTGCATATGCATAGTCAGTAATAAATAATTCGGCCATAAAAGCTGAAAAAGCATTTTGAAACTGCGTAGGCTTTATACCATCTGGGTCATCAACATCAAACTCGAGAACTCCGGTCGTAAATGAAAGGCTTGCAAAATCAACAGGGTGAAGGTACATTTCAAAAGCCGTAAATGGCTGTGCATTGTTTGAAATCATGAGGTTTCCATCACCGGTTCCCCAATCACGTCTTATCCTTGAAAAATTTAAACCAAGTTTGTTTTCAAACAAACTCACACCAAACTCCGGTGCAAACTGGATGGCTGCGGCAGTGTTTTCAGTCTTACCAACAAAGGAAGAATCAAGTGAATCTAAACCATACATGTAGCCTCCCCAAAATGGTGAAAAGCTATAAGGACTATATGAGCTAAAATCGAGATTTGCCATACCTGCACTAAAATCAACTTTATAGGAAAAATTGTGGCCTAGGTCACCAAGAATAAAAGCATCAATCATAGTAAAAGCTGAAATGCTTGGGTCATTAAAGTTGGAGGCAATATCAATATTTACAGAAGTTCCAAGTTCAACGGATATAGGAAAGCTGTGTGTAGTATCTTCAAATCTATATGTCCCTGTTTTTGCAAACTCTCCCAAATTTTGTAATGATGTACCGTTTTCTAAATACTCAGTAGGCTCTTGAGGTGATAATCTTTCAATTGTCTGAAAAATAGTTTGCCGTTCTGTTTGTGAAATTTTATCACTTTCTAAAGACTCATATAATGATTCTAGTACCAAGTTTAATGTATAAGGCCTAGAATTATGTAAAGGCTTTATATAGTTACGTATTTCGATATAATCAAGCATAGAGTATACTGGGTCTGTCAATGGCACAGAAATATTTGTTTGTGCGAAAACACTACTCACGAATGACAGTGTTAAAATCAAAATTAGTATTCTTTTCAAGATGTACTCCAATAAAAAAGTTTAGTAAAATAGACCAATGCCAAAGGAGAATTCATACCATGTATCTGATCTCCAACCAGTATTAAAGAGGGTATCTACTGCTTTTCCAACAAAGTCAATTCTATTACCCACTTTTTCTGCAAACTGTACAACATCAACGCCGCCACTAATTCTGCCAACAACACTTCTAGCAGCATTCAAATAGCCCGTTATTTCGATTCCTGCAGCATACCATCCATCCTTTATGCTGTAGTAGCTACCTGAATGAGGGTTATATCCTAATGCAAAATCAAAGAAAGGTGAGATTTGCATTTCAAAATCAAGATACCTTGTCCAGTCCCATAAACCGTAACCAACCCAATCAGTTTGCCACACTTTAATTGGTAAGTCAATGTTAAAAGCTAACAAAGAATCTGTATCAATGTTGCTGTTTGGTATACCTCTAATTCTTCCACCAAGCTCTGATGTGCTATTTTGCATGGAAAATAAATAAGCCCTTGATTTAATGGCTAAATGAGTAAAGGCTTTAAAGTATTTTACTTCTAGGCTCTCAGAAATTGAAAATTTCTTTTCGAGTAATGGTTGTGTAAGGCTTTGACTCATGGAAAGAGAAAAACCTTCCTTAAAATTACCAACCCAGTCTGTTCTACCTACAGATAAACTGTGCCCAAAAACAATATCTGTGTCATATAAATCTTCATTTAAGACATTTATTCCATCAAAGTCCCAATAATATGTTGTGCTTATACTGGGTGTCCATGAAAGTGTTCCCAGATTTTCTGTTCTTGCAAGTGCAATTGGCATTGCAAAAGCAGCGCTTTCTGAAAAATAAAAGGCATCATCAAAGTGTTCATAATCTCTGTTGTATGAAATACCTTGCGTAAACGATAAACTAAATGCTAAAATATCATTTACTGTGTACCCCATGCCAAGTCCGGATGAGAATGATGCATTTGGGGTATCATTTCCCACTGTATAAGAAAGAGAAGCACTATTAGACCAATTTGCATCAAAAACACCAATAGCAAAGGGGTATCCAAATGAAACTCTCCCACCAAATGAATGAGTATCTTTGTCATTAGGGTCATCTTCATCTTTTAAGTCAAACTCGTAGTATACTTCCGCATCTAAGGTTTGCATCGAACCTAAAAAATTGTAGTTTTTACTATCAATTTTGAATTCAAACCCATCATTTGAATCGTACTTGGGATATGGAGCGGCAATGAAATTAAAACTGTCTACTGTTTTTATTAAAAGATCAACTGGAAAGCTGTTTTCCTCTTGGGTGCTACCTATAGTATGAAATATTTCAACACTTTCTAGCACACGTTGGCTTTGAAACTGAACTAGCAAGTCATCTATGTAGGCTTCAAGATCATCTGTTGTAGAGAATACTCGGTTTGTATCAATTTCTACAGCTTTACTTAAAGGATATTCTCTGGTACTACCAGTTATATCATACTCAATGTTACGAATCTTGTAAGACTGAGCGTATAAGTTACTAACTAAAAAGCATAGCAATAAAGATAAAACGATATTTTTAATATTTTTTTTCATTTGTATTCATCTTATACTAAAATGCTTGATTTGTCTATACTACATGTAGCAATAATAGTGTAGTAGAGGTACGAAGAATCTGAACTATATTTTCTCATTATTTATAGTAACAAATGGTGTCATTACTATTATTTTAATATCTAAAAGGATATTCCAATTTTCAATATACCATAAATCATACTTAATTCTATCTTCTATGCTTGTATCACCTCTAAGCCCGTTAACTTGAGCCCATCCTGTAATCCCTGGGCGAACTTGATGTTTAAGCATATATAAGGGAATGGTTTCTTTAAATTGGTTTACGTAAAAAGGTATTTCGGGTCTAGGACCTACAATGCTCATATCGCCTTTTAGAACATTGAAAAACTGTAGTAATTCATCAATGCTCGTTTTTCGTATAAAGCTACCAATTAAAGTTTTTCTAGAATCGCTGTCTTTAGTCCATGCTGTAGTACTTTCATTGTTAATTCGCATACTTCTAAACTTGTACATTGTAAAAATTCTTTTTCCTCTTCCTACTCGCTGCTGTCTAAACACAATGGGTCCACGGCTTGAAAGCCTTACGGCTAGGGCAGTAAAAATCATAATTGGTGAGGTGATAATAATAAAAAATAACGATAGAATAATATCAAAAATTCGTTTTTGAATAGCATAAAATGAATTATCTAATGGGATTGTTCGCATATTTAATAATTTTATATCACCAATAGAACTTATATCTGGTACCGCTTGGAAAAAGTCATTGTAGACAGGAATTATGTACACTTTTGTTCCAAATTTATCACAAATGTTTATGCTATGCGAGATGTACTTGCTTACTTCACTCGCTTCTAGTGCTATTACAACTTGGTCAATTGACAATTTTTCTAGGATACTCTCAAGATCCATATAATTTCCCAATTTTTTGCTATCAGTATCATTTTTATCATTACTTAGGTAGCCAACTAGAGAAAATGCATACTGTTTGCTACGTTGAGAACTGTGTATGAATCTTTTCGCTAAAGTACCGTTGCCTACTACTAGTACGTTAGTATTATTGAGAACTAGATTTGGATACTTGTTGATAATAATTCTAAAGATGAGTCTTTTTATGATAATAAATATTGTTGAAAGAATAAAAAAGCATACTAAAACTCCGCGCGAAAAATGTTCGAGCCTAAAAACATAAAATGTCAAACCTAGGGTGAGTATTCCAAATACATTTAGTTGAATTATTTTTATTACTTCATGTGTAAATATTTTTGTTATTGAGGCACTGTACAGGTTCGAGTTTCTGTAGAGGATAAATAAAAATACTGAATATACTGCAAGAATGTTTAAGTTCTCAGCTACATTTGTAGTGTCCCCTCTGAAAACTTTAAGCCATACTTGAATTGCTAAAATGTAAGCGGCATCACTTACAAGTATGTCAGTTATTGCATTTATTATATTGTATACAGCATTTTTTTTTCGTGTCATATGTTGTAATTACTCTCCAAAAGAACCCTTACTTAACTAATGATAATTGTAGCACATAATTATTGTAAAATCAAGAAAAAACTACTATCCTTCATATAATTCAATGTAACGCTTCTTCATTAATTCAATTGTATAGTTATTTTCATATTCTTTGCGTGCATTTTTTTTAATTAAACTAAGGCTGTCTTTATTTGTGAGTATATTAATAATTGTATCTTTGATGTTTTCAGAATCATTTTCTGTTAAAAAGGCAAAATTAGAATGAATAATTTCTGGGATTCCTCCAACATTTGAGGCAAGAACGGGTGTTGAGCAAGAAAGTGCTTCAATGATTGAAATAGGATGCCCCTCATGATCAGAGAGTAGCAAAAAGAGGTCAGCAAGCGATGTGTATATGCCTGCATTTGGTATTTCTCCTAAACATAACACATTTTTTGGAATGTCTTCCTTTTTTTCCTTATTGCCAATCCAAATGAAAGTGTATTGTGGCAGAAGTGCTGCAACTTCTAAAAACAAATCAAATCGTTTTGGCTTTGCATCACGTGCTACTGTCAGCACTATATTTTTACCAGTAGAAAACGATGCTATTTTTTCTACAATTTTTTTATCTTTGACTATATCTCTTTTATCTGATACGCCGTTAACAATTAGCGTTATGTTTTTTATATTATGCTTGCGCAAATTTTGCGCATCATAATTACTAACTGTTATAATTTTTTTACACAGATTTTTTAGTAGAATTTCTAGTGGTAAAAACTTTTTGTGTGCAACTCTTATTTGGTCAAAGCCATGCATTGTATAATATGTTTTTTTTGTATAAAATGGCCATGCGGCAAGGCGACCTAAAAGGCCTATTTTTGAAGTGTGCAAATGAATAACATCTGGCTTTTCTCTTTTTATTATCTTTCTTATAAACAGATATGATTTATAATCGTTTATCGGGCTAACATTTCTTGTGAAATTAGTACATTGAACTCTTTTTATATTGCTGTTTAACGTATTCCACATAGGGCCATCAGTTTTTGACATAACAATAAGATCATGACCGTCTTTTGAGAGTGCATTACTTAGCTCAGAAACAACACTTTGAGCACCACCAATTACCGATTGTGTGATAATCTGCAGTATTTTCATGTAAGGTTATCCAAAAAATCTTGATAAGCAAGCTTTATTCCTTCTTCTAAAGATACATTAGGGGTAAAGCCAAGAGAGAAAAGTTTTGTAGAGTCCATTAGCTTTTTTGGTGTACCGTTTGGTTTTGTTGTATCCCAGTGTATTGTACATTCTTTTTCAGGATTTTCACCATAAACAGTTTTATACACAATATTTGCAAGCTCTTTTATTGAAAGGTCTGATCCACTTCCTATATTAATAAAATCGAATGCGCATGTTTTAGGATGCTCTCCAATTCTAATATTCTCTGCATTTTTCTCCTTCATTAAAAATATAAGTGCTGCAGCTAAATCTTCAGAATATAAAAACTCTCTGTATGGGCTTCCATCACCCCAAAGTGTAACTTCATGTGTGCCTGTTGTTTTAGCTTCGTGAAATTTACGAATAATTGCGGGCAAAACATGAGAGTTTTGCAAATCGTAATTGTCACCAGGACCGTAGAGGTTAGTTGGCATTGCAGATAAAAAGTTTGTCCCATACTGAAGGTTATAGGCTGTACAAAGCTTAATAACAGCAATTTTTGCCAACGCATAGGCATCATTTGTTGCTTCAAGTTCGCCTGTTAAAAGACTCGTTTCTTTTAATGGCTGTTCTGCCATTTTAGGATAGATGCATGATGAGCC
>CAYJLT010000054.1:0-12433 GCA_964371295.1 uncultured Treponemataceae bacterium | reverse complement strand
TCTTTAGATCAAATATTAGTTTTTCATCAAATCCTGTAAAAATTGCTAATTCTTCATTAGTTGGAACCTTTCCAAGCTTTTGTTCAAGAAGCGCTGTTGCCTTTCGAATTATTCGAAGTTTTTCTACCTTTAATGCAGGAATATGAATTGTAGGTTCTACAAGATTTTTGTGACGCAGTATATATTGAATAATCCATGAGTTTGCATATGTAGAAAATCGTGTTTTAAAATTATAATCGAATTTTGATGCAGCAACCATTAGCCCAAGATTTCCTTCTTGAATACAATCCATAAGGGATTCTTCACACTTTGCATATTTATGTGCTAAAGTAACTACATATCGTAAATTTGAGTTTATTAATATTTGTTGAGCATCCTTATCACCACTCATAATTCTTTTAGATAAGGCTTTTTCTTGTTCAGATGTCAACAAAGGGGGCTTTGTTATTTCTTTAATGTATGATTTATATGGTGTACTGTGCATGTTTATCTCCTACATATATTAATGCAAGAATCATGCCAACTTTTATTTTCCCTAAAATAATACATTTATTTTATTGTATTATAACAATATAACAAATATATACTATGAATGTGTTTTAGAAATGTCTACAAAAGAAGACGCTTTTGCTGTATAAATTTGTAGACTTTAGTAGGTTATTTGCTTAAACAATTATTGCCTTATTTTTGCTTCAATGATTGTTGGGTGAATAATAGTATTATCGCCATTGATGCCTTCAAATTCGACATTCTTTACTTTAGCTCGTATTTTTACTGTGAGGTGTTGGTACCTAACAAACTCATCAAACAAAGCGTCGTCAATATAGTACACTTCTCCAGAGTCAGTTTCAAGTATAAGGCTAGGGAAAAGAGCGGTACCAACTAAACGAACAGAGCCTTCAATATTTTTTTGTGGCATAAACCACATTGCCATAAATATAAAAACAACAACACGAGCTATTTTTGGTATATTTTTCATTGCTCCAGAGCCTCAATATCAAAGTAACTTTGCGGTATGTGAATAATATTATACCCTCCGTCATCGTACACTGGCACAAAGTCTTGTAGTGCACTTCGAGCCGATGGAGCCTGTGATGCAGGAATGGATACACTTATTGTTGCTCTTTCTGTTACTGATTTTTGATTATTCATTGTTAGATGAACAGTTTTACCACCCTTAGTAAAGGAGTCTTTTAAAATATTTGAATCCCTTGTATCAACTTCACTTTCTGTAAGTATTACGCTTCCAACATTAAGAAGCGCGCTACCACCATAATTCTTGTTAATTTTTGACGTTAAAGTAAAGGAGTTTCCAACATTTTGACTCACTATAGCGTTTTTATACCCAACTGAATAATTTTCATTTGCTTCATACCATGCAAATACAATCTCCTCCCATGAGGCAAAAGAGCGCAAATAGGAAGACGTGCTTATTTTAACGGCTTCTTCTACAGCTCTATAATTTCCGTATTGCGACCGTGCAATATCTTCAATTATTTGTTCCCCGCCATACAAATAAAGCCAGTACATAAAAAGAGAAGCCGTAGAGTAATTTGATAAAACATCTTCTCCACTATTTGGCCAATAATAAAAATTATTGCCATTTGTTATGTACTCGTGTGAATAGCCATTATACACATTCAAACGGTTTGCCGACATTGCTTTAGCATAAATAATCTCGGTAGACTCAGACAATGCTTCATTTAACCATAAATCACTTTGTTTTCTTGTTGAAAGAGTAATGCTTGTGTTTATTAAATGCTGAAACTCGTGAATAAGGGTTGTAAAAATATTATACATATTATCCGACACATTGCTTTCTACGTAAAGAATTTCTGCACGGTTACCTTCAGAATACTGTGAATATAAATCCCCTGGATAAAAATAACCTGCAACATAAGAACCAGAAGGGTTAATGTTCATATTATATAATAATAGAATTACTTTATTGTTATTATCTACGTCTGTATGAGTGCCATAAATGTCAATGAGTTTTGTATACATTGAGTCAAAGTTGCTTACCAAATAATCTATATCGTCCTCTGACATAGTGGCACTAGTCCCTGAATATATTGCTAGATACTCTGATACCCTCGTTAGATTTGCTGTTACGCTTATATAGCTTTGCTCAGCATCCTCAGAAAATTGTAGTGCATTAAAGGTTCTCTCTTTAACATGAGTTGTCAATGTTATTAATATAGTGTTGCTACTAGCATCATATACTACAGTAAAATCATAATATGCACTATCTGTTTCATAATCTAATGCAGAATCAAGGGCTTTTCGTAAGCCATGAAAATCTTCACTTGAAATTTCTTGTACCCCGCCTTGAATTCCAAAACTACCCTCACCTTCTTGTATAAAGGAATTTTCGCCAAATGTTGCATTCAATTCTTTAAGTATTAAGTCTTTTTGCCCATTCCAAAAAGAATCCCAGTCAAAATCAGTTTGAGTGGATAATAATTCATCATTATAGTCAATAAAAACAATACTTTCAACGTTATATACAAGTGGGATTTTTGGTTGTGTTAACGAAGAGGGAGAGTCAAAATCAATTTGCATAAAAGGGATGCTACATGCAGAAAAGAGGAATAGGCAAAAAGCAATAAACAAAAACTTTTTCATAGTGGCGCACCTCGCTTTAACATATAACTATGCGGCCTGATATATGTAATATTATAACTCTTTTTGCTGTGAATGTCCACGCTTTACAAAGAAAACTACAAAATTGGGGAAAATAATCTACAAAAGCTCCACCAAGCTCTTTGAAAAATAGGCCTCGTTTCAAACCAAGATAACTCGTGTAGCTCGCACACGTTTTGGTCATCTAAAAATATTTGCTCATACTTTTGAGAAAAAGTTTCATCATAAAAAAAGATATTAGTTTCAAAGTGTAAATCAAAGCTTCTTGAATCAATATTACACGAGCCTATGGTAAGCACTTTGCCATCAATAATTATTACCTTTGAATGAATAAATCCAGGATACTTAAAAAACTGTATGCCCAATGGAATCAAGTCTTTCATAAAATTAAATGCAGCGGCTCTAACATAAAACTTGTCCCACCTTCCTGGCACCATTATTCTAACATCTATTCCTGACAAGGCTGCAATTTTGAGTGCTGAATAAAATGAATCATCTGGTGTAAAATAAGGTGTTTGAATATACACTTTTTCTTTTGCATTCATAATCATGCGGATCATAGCATCTCTAATTTCAGTTCTCTGACGATTGTCGGGCCCAGATGAAACTACCTGTATTGGTATGTGCGTATCTCCAGGAATGTCATTTTTTAGAGCGTTGAGGATTCTTCTATTCATAGCACTTATATCAGGAAAAGGAAGTTTGTTTGCTTTAAGAAGCCGTAGCTGCGTTCTCTTTCCAAAAGAAACTGCATACCAATCTACTAAAAATAAACTTAGAAATTCATACACACAAGAACCAGTTAATCTAACATGTGTGTCACGCCACAAATAACCCTTTTTTCCTTCATATTCATCTCCTACATTAAACCCACCAGTATATGCAATTTTATTGTCTATTACAACAAGTTTTCGGTGGTTTCTAAAGTTTATAGAAAAAAGATTTCCCCGGCGAACAGGAAAAAAGGGCAAGCTCACGCCACCTGCTGCATCTAATCTTCTAAAAAATCGCCTTGAGGCCCTAATGCAACCTAAGTCATCATACAGTAATTTTACCTCTACACCCTCCTGTGCTTTTTTGCAAAGTAGGTTCATAAAATCGTTTCCTATTTTATCATTTCGTATAATAAAGTATTGTACAAAAATATGGTGCTGTGCTTTTTTTATATCTTCAAAAAGCGACTTAAATTTATCCTTACCCCATAAAAAAAAGTGTTCAGAACTTGCAAATGTTATGGGAGAGCTAGCATAGCGAAGATTCATATCAATAAGTGAGGCGAATTCATTTACAACAGGATTTGGAAGTGTGCCTGCTTTTTGTTCAAAAAAATCGTGCTGTTTTTTTATAATATCTGCAATTTCACTTAACGTATACGTTTTGGCCTCTTCCATTTTTCTTGTTTTAGTAAAAAAATGACCACTAAAAATTATGTATAATATCGAGCCAATAATGGGTAAAAGAATAAGGGTTAAAATCCATGCAAACCTACTGGCAGATCCCTTACGCTCAAAAAACAATATAAAAAGTGCAAAAAGATAATTTAATAGTGACAGCCATTGAATAATATCAGATTGAAGTACTTCCTGCATTTATATCTCCCTTAATACAAAGTAAAATCTTCAACCGTATGATTTTTACACATTACGGCAATAGCACATTTAACCCAAAGCGAAGTACAATGTTATGCTCATTGTTTTTCGAGTATACATATGAGCATCCAATGACTGGCGCAACAGTAGTGTTTGGAATAAGAACTGAGCCCTCTATGCCGCTCTCAACCGCGCCTATCAATTCCATCCCAGAAAAGGTGAACGGTGAATATAAAGAAGCCCATGCGCTGGATGAAAAACTACCTTTTTGAAACTGTACACTTACACCCGTTTTTAAGTGTCCATTAAATTCGTTAACAAGTCCTGTATCACTTCCAAATACAACTTCTTCAGAGAATGAAAATATTAAACGCCCACTTTCTATTGCTCCTATTACTCCAAAACCTAAACCGCTTTCCGAGTACGTTTTTGTGTATGTTGGCTCTGTTGAATAGGTATAGCGCAGTATACCCCCGATATACCCATTGTTTATTTTAGCTGATACTTTTGCAGCTCCACCAACAATAACTGGCATTTCTTCTCCTAACTGAGATTCTGCTTCGCCACCGACTCGCACTGAAAACTCTGTAAAAGGAAACGGTGTAAAAGCTGCGCTAAATGAAAAAGGAACTGCGCTTAAGCCTGAATTAAGCGAAAAATCGGTAGCTCCATTAAAAGATAACAGCGTTGTGCCAACTGGCATTAGTCTTGCATTAGCTACGCCTACAGATGTTCCACTTGCATGAGCACTCACAATTGGATAAAAAATTGAATTATCAATCATTACCGATGATAACGATACTGCAGAATTAGTATCAGTCACATTATTATAGGTTTGTGCAACCTGCCACCCATCACTCGGAATTGCTTCAAGTCGACTGCTATAAACACCTTCAGGCAATGCAACTCCCAAAGAATTTCTTCCATCCCACGTGGCATTGTGATAAGCACTTTCTAAGTTATAAAAGTATTCTGTAATAACCGCCACGCCATTTTTATCAAATACTTCAAAAACAGCACTGCCTGGGGCCGTCACAGAAAAATTAAATTTTACTTGCCCTAGCTTACCTGGTGCATTTGGATTAAACTGCATTTGGTTAGGTGAAAATAATTGTATTTCAAAAGGAGCTTTTTTTACGTCAAAACTAACCTCTGAGAAAAACCGATCAAAAATGGCAACCGACTTACTTTCCGTAATATAGCCAAACTTTTTAATCTCAATTGTATGCAAGCCCTCCTGCAACTCAATTAAGCCAGTGTCATATGAATTATTCGTTTCTAAAAGCACCCCATCAATATACACTTCTGCATCAGAAACGTTTGAATACAGTCTTAAAAAACCGGTAATGGGAACCATCTCAAAGTAAAGATTTGTTTCCGTTTGTGCATCTAACTGCGCAAAAACAGATTTCCTTTCCCATCCATCTTTTCTAAGCTGAATGGCATACATACCAGGAACCATATTTGTTAATGAAAGAGGAGAAACACCTTCATAAATACCATTAATATATACTTCAACACTACTTACATTTGTTCGTATATTTAAAGATGAGGTTTCAGCATTGGCGCTATTCTCACGCACAATAGTATCAACTGTGTCTTGCCCAGTGAGTGCAGGCACTAAAGTTAAAAGAAATATCCAAACAAAACAAGGAGCTAATTTAATCTTTTTCATACAAATAATTATACCACAAGGCCTATAAAAAAACTAGCGAATTTTCTGCAAAACTAAAGTAATCATTTGTACAAAGTATTATATGATCTAAAAGGTGTATCCCAATAATTTTAGAAACATCAAATAGTTGCTGCGTAATTTCTATATCATTTTCTGATGGATTTGTGTTTCCAGAAGGATGATTGTGGGCAAGTATTATTGCAGCAGATCGTTCTTTTAAGGCTTCTGCATACACTTCCCTTGGATGAATTATGCACCGATTAAGAGTCCCAACAGATATTGTTCTAACACTGAGTATT
Source organism: uncultured Treponemataceae bacterium (assembly GCA_964371295.1). Classification (GTDB taxonomy): domain Bacteria; phylum Spirochaetota; class Spirochaetia; order Treponematales; family Treponemataceae; genus CAYJFX01. The sequence continues at coordinate 6,227 of CAYJLT010000054.1, read as the reverse complement.
TCATGGGCTCCATTTAGCGATATGCATAAAAAATGTTCTTGTTTTTCAAGTGTAACATGTTTTATAAATGGAACAACATCTAAAGGACTATATATCTTTGAGCCAGGCCCTGAATTTAATCTTCTCCCCAACTCTAGAGAAGCACTAATAAGACATGCTTTTCCAGGGCCTATACCATCGAGCGATAGGAGATTACTTAAAATATTCTCTGATGTGCACATTTTTAATACTTCTAAAACTCGCCCAGATAGTTTTCTTACCGGAGTTTTTTCTGTACCACATCCAAGGAGCACCATCATTAGTTCTTGATTGCTTAAAGCAGCAACCCCCATTTTTAATAATCTCTCTCGTGAATCTGGCTTATTATTTTTTTCACGACTAAAACTTGAGAGAGAATAATCTGTCTCATGAAAGTGATTATTTACTATTTCCATAAAAACCTCTACAGTAATTTTAGTATTTTATTACAAATTTACTTGTGTTTTTTTACTGCATTCTTGCTTTTTTCTTAAAAAAAAAGTACTCTATAAATATGAAAAATAAAACTCATCATCCAATTACAGAAGCGCCTCTTTCTGTAAAGCTAAAAATAACCATGCTCATTATAATAAGCTTTGTCTCTTTTTCTTCGTGTATCACAGGTTCTCACACGAGAGAGGCCTCAGATATTACATATGCACTCCCATCAATGTTCATCATGGGTGATGGAGTTAAAACACCCCAATCACTCATAAATTTTTTTATGCAAGAAAACCCAAATGGAAATATCTCAAAGGTTGAAAGGCTTGCAAATCTTTATATAGAAGAGGCTCTTCTTGAAGGAGTGAATTCTGATGTAGCATTTGCTCAAATGTGTTTAGAAACTGGGTTTTTACGCTTTGGTGGATTAGTTACAGAAGATATGAATAATTTTTGTGGCCTTGGTGCTATAGATGAAACTCAAAGAGGAAATGTGTTCGAAACCGAACAAGAAGGAGTAAGAGCTCATATTCAACATTTAAAGGCATATGGAAGCGTTGAAGAACTTAACATGCCTCTTGTTGACCCGAGATATAAGTGGGTAAACCCAAAAGGAAAAGCTCCCACTGTGCACGGGCTCGCGGGCACTTGGGCAAGCGACACACAATACGGAATAAAGCTTGAAGGATTACTGTCCCGTATGGCGTGGTATTAAGCTAGCCTATTGTTGTGCCAACAAAATCTCTTTCCTGTAATATTGCTTGAATATTGTTAATATCGCGCCCACCTGCGCAAATAACCTTTAACCCAAGACTTTCTGCCTTTTTACTTGCTATAGGATCAAATGGCGTATTTTTACCAGGAGTCCACTCATCTCCAACCATTTTTCTAAAATCTTTCCATGATATTTCATCGATTGGTTTTGCATCTGGATTTTTTTTAGGGTCATCAGTATACACTTTTTCAATGTTTGATAAATTGACAATAGTTTTTGCATCAAATCGCTCAGCTAAGTAGACAGCATCGGTATCAGTAGAAAAGCCTGGTTTCCAACCAGCGGCAACTAAGATATTACCTTTAAAATCAAAGGGGGCCGTTGGGTCATACACTACATCATTAGGGCAAATATCAGAAAAAATAGCGCGCAATAGCTGCGCATTTAATCTTGTTGCAGTGATACCAATCCAATCGGCTTCATTTGGGGAAAAATCATTTTCGCTTGCTTTTGAAAGCCTTGCGCATTCACTGTATACCTTTTGGTATATTCTTGCTGGGGCACCACCACCTACAACTAAAATAAGCCTTCTGTCTTTGTTTTCAGATATCCATGTTCTGAGCATTGCAGAAAATGCTACTAAAAAAGCGGTATCGGGGGCATCAGGGGCAACAATTGACCCCCCCACTGAAAGAACTTTTACCATAACTTCTCCTATAAAAAACGGCAATAAATATAGAGTTTGCCCTGCAAACCCTCAAATGAATGGAGTGGCACCATTTTTGCCATGACATTCATTAACTCTACTATAAAATATAATCATCTACTAATAAACGCCCATTACCCTAGCGTTTTGCCAATACGAACTATATTTTACGATACCCTCAGTCGATTCTTCCCAAATAGCTTGTAAAGCATATGTCTTTGGCCGATATACCTTTTTGCCAGTAATTTGAGTTTGACTCATGTTATTCCATCCACGTGAAAAAGTTATGTGCTGTGAATCTAGATTACCAAAGTAAAAGTCTCGAACATTTTCAGGTTTTTGAAAAGCATTATATTCTAAATCTGCCCCTAGGGACGGGTCAACAGGAATCCACCCCACACCTTCAATGTAAAACTCACACCACCAATGATTTTGGCTTTCTAAATCAGCATTTACAAGTATTCCTGCATTTGTAATTGCGGGAATACCTGCAGCTCTAAGAAAGGCAGTATATAAAATGGCCATTTCATATGCATCACTTGAATTGGTATCTAATACATTTAACACAGGGGATTCAGCGCTTCTTAACGTTGGTAAAATTTCAATAGTATCAATTATCCAGTCGTATAATAGTTGAGCTTTTCTCCAAGGATTAGTTTCACGACCAATTATGTCTGCAACTAATTCTGTGAGTATTGCAGAGTCTGATGGAACAATGCTGTCAGAGCGTAAATACTCACTGTAAAAAGTTTGAACATCATCCGAATATTGGCCTACAGAATTTACATTTACGTTAGAACTCACTCCATACACATCTACAGAAAATGAATGTGAAAAAGCTATTTTATTACCGGTAACTTCACTTTGTGATATTTGATGCACAAAATTATTTGAGAAAGTCATTCTTGGAGCCGGCTCTGATGACAAAACTTCAACTTCTCTTTGAATAATAGTAGAAATTGGCATAGGCATAAAAAGCGTAAGGGTTGCGTGCTCTTGAGCTTCAACCTCAGTAATATCTGCATTTATATTAACGATATAACTCCTCATACCTTCATAAGTTTTAGACCCTACTGTTTGCGAAACAGATACTTCAAAGCCATTGCTTGTACCATGTGAGGTTCGAACATATACATGCCCTGTAGTTGCTCCATCGGGGATCCTAACTTGTAGTTGATTGTCACTCCAAAATTGATAATCTTTATCGTATTCTGAACAAGCAACCAATTCGCGCCGAGAATTTACGGTAGGCTGACGCAACGTAAATAATACTTCTGCACCTTCACGACTCGATCCAAAGTGTGAGCCATCAATAGTAATAATTGTGCCAATCGTAGCTCGTGTGGCTTGTATGCTTTCAATTATGGGTATTGTAGCTCGCTCATTTTGCGCAATTGGAACTGGAATTGTTTCCCTGTTTGCAAATACACTCGGGTTTGATTTTCCGTTATGTGTTTCTACATAGACTAAGCCATCAGAAATATTATGTGGAAGAACTACTTTTATCTCAGTATTTGACCAAAGAAGGTATGAAGATGATGTTAATTGCATCCCTCCAATTTCTACAGTAGAACCCACAGTGCGCTCTCCAAAATGATTTCCCGTAATTGTCATAATGTCACCTGATTCACCAACTGCTGGATTAATATCAACAATAATTGGAACAGACTCATCTTGAGAAAAAAGAAATGCAAAAAATGAAAAAATAGTAAAAATAGCACCAAGGACAATTATGGCGCGTACAAAAGAGTGCTTACGAAAATAATATTTAATTTTAGATATAAAACTCAACGCACTTATTCCCGTAGCAAGAACACCGGATTTGAAAAGCCAAAATGGTCCGTTTCATGCAAAACAGTAGCAGGCGAATCAAATAATATAATTTCAATTGGCTTATCACTCAAATGGCTTGGTTTAAATACATCAAACTCAGTTAGTTTTGCACCATCAAAAGACAATGTATGTAAGTAAGCTGCCCTCGAATTAATTCGAGCTTGCACTATGTGATCTTCAACAACTATTCCCTTTTCTTGGAGTGGAGCAATCTGAACAGAATTCACTGTTGGGAAAAAAGTATTAGCTATTAACGAAGCATCTAAGGCAGCAGTATGCTGTGCAGTTTCTGTATCATTTGAAAAATTATTTAAAAGTGGAAAAAACACTGCTAAAATAGCTGCTGCTGCTAAAAAAGGCGTTAAGCGAGAAATAAAATAAGGGTCACGCTTTGAGCCATATGGCGCGATATGAGATTTATAACTTTTTCGAGCTTTTAATCTTTTATAGCCTGCATCATTATCATATTCAAGAGTTATTGATTTCAAACCATTACGGATGTTAGTATATTGTAAAACTTGCTTTGAGCAAGCTTTGCACTCTTGCAAATGCTTTTCAAAACTGCTCTTTTCTGATTCTGTTAATTCATTGTCGACATACATGGAAAGAATATTCTTATCTTGGCATATAGACATCTTCTTCTCCTATTAACTTTGCTAATTGCTCTCGAGCTCGAAATACACGAACTTTCACATTCCCCTCCGTAATTTCTAAAATCTTACCAATTTCCTTATAATTAAGCTCGGCATACTCACGCAAAATCAAAACAACTTTTAAGTTTACTGGCAGCTTTTCTAATGAATTCTTTATACGCTGCTGCGTATCATTTTTTAGTAAATTTGTTTCACCAGTTTCCATTTCATGACGATCTGCTTTTAAAAACTTCTCATACGCAAGCTTTTCTCTGCTTCGCCGCTTTACATAGTTTAGAGCTGCATTTTTTACAACCCTTAATAGCCAGTATTTTACATCATCCATAGATGGAAACATAAGGCCTCTCTCGTGCATCTTTATTAAAGAATCATGCACTAAGTCCTCAGCAACGTCTGCATCGTTGACAATACGTGTGGCAACTTTTAACAATAATGTAATGTTAGCATCATAAACCTTTCTAAAATCGGTTTCCTTAGCTACACATATCTGCGTATCAAACAAAGCAAGCTCCCAAAAGTTACAAAAAAAACTAATTTTTTAGATTAATTTTCTACGCGCGTCCAAGTTGTACCTTCATGTGTGTCTAAAAGCACAATTCCTCTTTCCTTAAGTATATCACGAATTTCATCAGAGCGGGAATAATTTTTCGCTTTTTTTGCTAAATTTCTTTCAGCAACAAGGGCATCAATTTCAACATCTCCCGTACTTTCCTCTGTTGATTTTGTAGTATTTTGCCCTTTCTTTTCTATTTCTGCTAAAGCACTTTCAATAAGCCTTAAACCCAGCACCATATCCATCTGGCATACGAGTGTGATTATTTCTTTTGCAGAAATCTCCTTACTTTTTATAGCTAACTGCAGTTGAGATAATGCACGTGGAATTGATAAATCATCTTCAACTGCAATGGTAAAGGCTCTCAAAAATCCTTCTGCCACATCTGAGTAGTTATCGTTAGAAAAAGCTTTAATAGTTTCGCATTTTTCCCATTTTTTTATTTCATTCAAAGAAAGTCCATCTTGCATTGCTTGCGCTAATACTTTTTCTATTCGCTGCCCAAGCGTTTTTCTTGCATTTTTTGCGCTATCCATAGCATCCCAAGAGAATGCAAGTTGACTTCGATAATGGCCACCAAGCAAGAAAAAGCGGTAGTCAAGTGCGCTATATCCTTTGTCAATAAGAGTCTGCAAAGTTAAAAAGCCACCAGAAGACTTTGACATTTTTTCGCTGTCTTCACCCTTCCCTTTAGACATTACGAGGAATTCATTGTGGAGCCAATAATTTACCCATTTTTTACCCGTAGCACCTTCGCTTTGAGCAATTTCATTTGTATGATGAATGGGAATATGGTCAATCCCACCAGTATGGATATCAAATGTTTCTCCTAAATATTTCATACTCATGGCAGAGCATTCCAAATGCCAACCTGGGTAGCCTACTCCCCAAGGTGAATCCCACACGAGCGCTTGGTTTTCAAATTTGCTTTTTGTAAACCACAAAACAAAGTCATATGGGTTGCGCTTATTTTGGTCAACATCTATCCGTGCTCCAGCCTTCAAGTCATCGAGGTTTATGTTGGCAAGTTTTCCGTAATCTTTAAAAGTAGATATATCAAAATAAAGGTTTCCACCGGCCATATACGTGTGGCCCTTTTTTTCAAGCTTCTCTATTAAAGCTATCATTTCAGGAATATGATCGGTTGCCTTACACACAATATCAGGCCGTCTTATGTTTAGTCTATCGATATCATCATAAAATGCTTTTGTATAAAACTCTGCTACTTCTAATACCGACTGCCCTCTTTCCTTTGCAGTGTTAAGCATTTTGTCTTCACCATCGTCAGCATCACCTGTCAAGTGAACA
>CAYJLT010000053.1:0-12513 GCA_964371295.1 uncultured Treponemataceae bacterium | reverse complement strand
TAGCTTTTTTCATAAAATTTTTCTTTTGGCTCTAACACAAGCTCAACATAAAAATCATCAAACTCTTTTGATAATTCTTCATTCATCCTCTGTGTAGCTTCTTTTAACTCTTTTACAATAAGCACTTTTTCTTTTACACTAAAATATATTGAAACCCAAATTTTACGCCCTGTTCTCGTTATATCACAAAACTCCAGGTTAAACTCAAAATCCTGTAAAACTATTTCTGCCTTATTCTTTACATAGTCAACTATTTCATTTTCAGGGGCAAATAAAAATATATCTTTTATTGAGGTAATAATCATTTTAATAAAGGTGGGAACCATTAAAACAACAATTACAAGTGCAACAATTTGGTCAAAATAGGGACTAATTACTTCTAATGGTGTCCCAGCAAAGAATGAAGAAACATAAAATGCTACCGACATTCCAAATCCATTAAAAACATCTAATTTCCACCCCATAATTTCTGCACTTGCAGTCGGTGAAGATATTCTTTTATTTATTTTGCTTAAAACTACATATACAACAAGGGCAGTACAACCCAACACAAGTTGAAAAACAGAGACCTGTCTTGCGTTAATATCATTACCACCTGAAAGAACGATTTCAATACTGTTGATAGAAAGTCCCAAGGTAACAGCCAGCATCATAAAGGCTTTAATGATAATAAACACACACTCAACTTGTCCAAAGCCAAAGGGATGTTTTTCTGAAATAGGTTTATAAAATAGAGGCACTAAAAAAAGTGTAAATCCAATAACTACAAGTTCTGATGAGTCATACATAGCATCAAAAAGAATTGCTTGCGAACCTGTTTTTAGTGCCATAATAATTTCAGAGACAGCAATACAAACAGCAAGACCAAAGGAAAGCCAAAGTATGATATTTTCGATTTTTTGAGTGTTACTCATAGGTTGTCCTGATATATAATTGTACTGTACTAAAACTGAGATGTCAAGACGATATTTTTTTCGAAACATATTGAAACAAAGTAAAAAATTCGCTATACTATTGCAATATTATACCAAATGTAAAGAGGATACTTATGATTAGAGGCGGCGATATCGCCAAGGGAACTGTTTTACTCATTAAAAACTCACCTTACCTTGTAACAGAAAGGGAATTTGTAAACCCAGGAAAAGGTTCAGCTTTTGCTCGAGTTAAAATGAAAAATCTTAAGGACGGTTCAGTTCTTACACAAACAATTAAAACACCTGATATGGTTGAAGATGCAACGGTTGAAACAGTTACTGCTCAATACCAATATTCAGATGGTGAAAATCACGTATTTATGGATACAACAAGTTTTGAAACAATTAATGTTCCAAGTGACCTTAACGAAAACTTAGGTTACTACTTAAAGGAAGGGGAAGAATACCCTATTTTAATATGGGAAGAAAACCCTATTGATGTTAAAATTCCACAAAAAATGGTCTTTACTGTTGCAGAAAGTGAAAACTATGTAAAAGGTGATACAGTCTCTGGAGCTACTAAGCCAGTAGTTACAGAAACCGGGTTAACCGTACGTGTTCCGTTATTTATTAAGCAAGATGAAAAAATACTAGTAAATACTGAATACAACGAGTACGTTGAAAGGGTGAACAAGTAAACATAAAAAAAGTGGTGACCAGATGGTGCACCACTTTTTTTTATGTGAAAAATCTTATTAGTCTTTCATCTCTGTAGACAATGGGTCTTTTAAATATTTTTTTGTAAGAGTTATAATAATCTTACTGAGTGCTAAAATAGCAATAAGGTTAGGAATAGCCATTAAACCATTTAAGGTGTCTGCAATATTCCAAACAAGCGTTAATTCTAATGTTGCACCTACTACAATGCTCACAATAAAAAGAATTCTATATACCTGAGTCACAACCTTGTTGTTTTTGCTCAAGTATGCTAAACAGCGTTCACCATAGTATGACCAACCAATAATTGTTGAAAAAGCAAAACAGATAAGTGAAATTGATAAGAATACATTACCTGCACTACCAAAGCCCGATTCAAAAGCACTTGCAGTTAAAGCAGCCCCGCTTAAATCTCCACTCATATATAAACCAGAAGTTAATACGATTAACGCAGTAAGTGTACAAATAACTATTGTGTCAACAAAAACTTCAAAAATACCCCACAAACCTTGCTCTGCTGGATTTTTTGAATCACTTGCAGCATGTGCTATAGGAGCTGAACCAAGCCCAGCTTCATTTGAGAACACGCCACGTGCTACACCATATCTCATTGCTTGTGCAATACCATACCCCATAACACCGCCACCAACAGACTTAATATTAAATGCACTTTCAAAAATAACTGAAAATGCTTCAGGAATCTTTGCTACATTAATTACTAATAATACAACTGCACCAATAAAGTATAACACTGCCATAAACGGTACAAGCTTTTCTGTAACAGTTGCAATGCGCTTAATACCACCAATAATAACTAGCCCAGCTAGTATCGCAAACACAAGCCCTGTAGCAATTGGTGGAATAGAAAAACTTTGAAGTGCTCCAGCAATAGAGTTAGATTGAGTCATGTTCCCAATACCAAAACTTGCAAAGGCACCAAAAAGGGCAAATGCTACAGCAAGCCATTTAACTTTCATACCTTTTTCAATATAGTACATCGGTCCACCAAAATGAATCCCGTTTTCATCTTTTTCCCTAAAATGAACAGCAAGTAAAACCTCAGCATATTTAGTCATCATTCCAAAAAAAGCTGAAACCCACATCCAAAATACTGCACCTGGGCCACCTGCTACAATAGCAGTTGCAACACCTGCAATATTACCAGTACCTACTGTACTAGCCAAAGCGGCTGAAACGGCTTGAAATGGTGTAATATTTTTACCTGCTGCACGCTTTTTGCCCAAGGCTCCAAATGTTTTTGAACACCAAAGCTTAATACGACTAACTTGAAAAAAACCAGTTGCAAATGTAATAAAAATACCGGTTCCTACGAGTAATACCAGCATGTAAGGACCCCATACAAAGCTGTTAATTACTGAATTAATGTTGGCAATTGTTTCCATACCCTCTCCTAAAATTTGTATATAAAATTATACACTAAGAAGAGAAATTTTGCAAGAATAAAAAACCATATTTTTTGTATATTTATGCATTTTTTTTAAATTAAAACTACAATTTTTAAATAATTGTTTTTTAAAAATATACCGAAAAGAAAAATGGTGCTAGAAAGGGAAAATGCGGGCAATAAAAACGTGGGCAATACTGGAATCGAACCAGTGACCCCTACCATGTCAAGGTAATACTCTAACCATCTGAGCTAATTGCCCGTTTTTATACATACCAAAAAGGTGCCATATAAAAATACCATATTGTTAATAATTGGTCAAGTATCTACAATAATTCACAAAACAGAGAGCAATTTGTAATTATATGATAGTGGAGGATTTATCTGAAAGTTGCAATTTTAACCAGAATGGTTTACGAAACAGCAATAATTCAAAATATGCTTCATAGCCAATGCTGTGAATGCACAATTATAATGGATTTAGCTGAACTCGAGAGAGCTTCTAGAAATAATATTTGGAATTTTCTTCTTGTTGATAAGAACTATTTACAAGACGAAAAAGATGTATCAATACTAGAAAAGTGCCTTGGTATACTAAACTGCAAGATTCCTATTGCATTTTTCGATACATATGATTTTAACCCTCATTTTATAAACAGCATGCAAATGGATTTACAAAATATAACTAAAATATTGGAAAGAACTCAAATAAAAATTCAAACAATTAAATCTGCGTATCATAGTAAATTACGGCCTGCAGAAAAAAAACTGTATGCGTTACTTAAAACATCAAACGAAAAATCATTTTCACTTGACGAGATGGCTATATATTTATGGGGAGTTTCAAGTACTGCTCACATAAAGACACTTTACTCATATATTCATCGGATAAAACAAATTTTGCGAGAAAACAATGATAATATTGAATGGCTGATTAAAGAAAAAAAAGGTTGCTACAAAATTTCAAGTATTGTAGATGAAGCAGTAGCAACCATTAAATAACTTATATAAAGAATTATTTCACAGCAGAAACAATTCTTTCAAGAACTTTTTTTCTATCTAAAGGCTTTACAATGTAATTTTTTGCGCCTAAAAGAAGTGATTTTTTTACCAATTCTTCTTTTCCTAATGCGCTAATCATTACAACAGTTGCATTAGCATCAAATGCCATGATTTGTTCTAAAGCAGTAAGACCATCCATTTTAGGCATAGTAATATCCATCGTAACTAAGTCAATATTTGGATATAAGTCTTTGTATTTTTCAACACCTTCCTGCCCATCACCTGCTGTTGCAACAACTTCATATCCTTCGCTTGATAGAATTTGCCCTAATTGCTTGGCAACAAACATTGAATCATCAACAACTAGAACCTTAAATTTGCTTCCATCGTCTTTGATTCCCTCCATTGATCTATCATTAATTGTTGGAAAATCTTGTTTTGTTTTCATATATTTCTTTACTCCTTCAACTATGCCTTTTCACGAATTGCAACATTAACTTCAACGCGGCCCTGCTCAGTTACCATAGGAACAATTAATGCTTCAACTTGATGGTCAGATATTTCCATTTTTTCACCTGTTAAAATTGTTGGTGGTGTTAAATCGAATTTAAATCCTAAATCATGTAGTTTTGTTACAGCTTGAGCTGTAATCATATTTGACAACTCTGTAATTGTTGCCTTGGCAAGTTCATCAAAAACTGGAAGTTCTTCCATGTTCATTCTAGAAGCAATTTTTAAAGCTGTTTCCAACGTCATGTCAAATAGTACCCTACCTTCAACATCTCCTGCTAGCCCAACAATTGCTGCAACTCCCATAACTGGCTGTGACGTAGATTTTAAATACAATGACTCACGCTTAACTTCACCGCCCAACACTTCTGCCAAAATACTATACGCCGTTTCTACGAAAGGGTTAATGTATTCTACTCTCAAAATAACCTCCTAATAGGTGTTAACTATAATTTAGAGTATGATACCACAGTACCATACATTTTTTCAAGCCACAATGAATTATCAGTAAGCAATTCATTGTCGCCAATAATCACAATTCCAGATTCTTTTATTTTCTCATGAAAATCGCTTATCACTTCCTCTACTTTATTCTCATTTATACATGATAAAAAATCACGTGAAAATATTAGATCGCAAGTTGGAACAACATTCATATTTGTACAATCGTGGTACTCAAAAAGTATTGAGTCTCGTATTTCAGGGCTAAAAATCGCTTCCCCTGACACTGTCTTTGATAAATAAGGCTTATACCAACTTTCTTCAACATCTTTAGGAATGCTAATCATTGCAGCACTCGAAATTAGCAATAAATCTGTGTCGTGTGCATATACCTTTATTTTTGATTCAGGGTAGCGTTTTTGTAATAAACAAGCTAGGGAATATGCTTCGTAGCCAGAACCACACCCAGGGTTCCACACGTGTATATGCTTTGCACTATTATCCGGTAACATTGCATATATACCATCTGCATACTCTTTGGTCCAAAATGATCCACTTTGTTTTGAATAAAAAGGTTTTAAAAATTCTAATGCATCATTAGCATCGTTTAAAGGTGAACCTGTACCTCTTTGAGACTTCCACTCAAGATATCTTTTTGTCACCCAACCCTCGTTAACTGTAGATACATGAAAGTTTTGATATTTTTTTAATGTTTCAATAACAAACTTATACTCAACTTCATCAAATGCACCTTGTGTAACAGAAGGAGCTTCAACCGCTGTTACTGGGGCGCTTTGTTCAGAACTCTCAGTCTCATGTGCTTTTGCAGGCGCTACGGCAGATCCTTTTGTCTGGACTGGTGTACTTTGAATATCCATACCTGCAAGGATTTCACCCATCCGTGCTCTTGGAGGTTCAGCTTTTGCTGCAGGTTTTTCTTTGGTATTTTCAACTAAACGTAATTCTTTTTGCTCATAATTTTCATTGGCTTCTACACCAAATATTCTTCCAACATCGAGTAAAATGTACATGCGCTCTTCATATTCCACAATGCCATATATATATTTAATATTTATATCACCAAACAATGGATGGGGTGGTTGGATTGTTGAACTTTGAATACCTGCAACTCGTTCTATGCTGTCAACTATGGTTCCATATTTTTGTTCACCAATATTGATTATTATCATGTTTTCATGCTCAGCTTTTTTAACTTCCGAATCTTCTTCTATGTCGATATTAAAAAACAGCCGTAAATCTATTATTGGAATAATTTCACCACGCAAATTATATACACCAGTAACAAAAGGTGATGTATTTGGAACATAGGTAAATCTATCTGCTTTCGCTATCTCTTTAACCTTCAAAATATCAATGGCATAGTCTTTTCCACCAAGAGAAAATGCAACCATTTTAAAATCAATGCTCGCATGTTGTTCTTTTTTTTCTTCAAGCTCTAAGTTTAAAGCAGCTTGCATGTTCATAGTATTTTGTAATGTTTGTTCCACAGAATGCCCCTTAGCTACGATATACTTTTTTCTTCTCTTGCAGTCAATTCAAGCTTTATACCTAGTGCTAAAAGCTGACTAACATCGATTATCAATGATACTGACCCATCACCTAAAATTGATGCACCTGCGATTCCAGGCGAAACAACAAATTGATCTGTAAGAGGTTTTATTACAACATCTTCTTCACCAATTAGTGAATCAACCATAATACCAACTTTTTTATCCGCTGTACCAACTATAACAATGTACGCAAATTGATTATCTTCATTTGTTCTTATATTGAATAATCTATTTAATCGTAAAACAGATACAACTTCATCTCGAACACTCATAACTTCATAATTGTCTATTCGTTTTAAATCATTAATATTAATTCGTTGGCTTTCAATTACTGAAGCAATTGGAATTGAATACACTTCAGTTCCAACACGGATAAGAAGTCCTTGAATAATTGCAAGTGTTAGCGGTAATTTTATAATAAACTTTGAGCCCACACCCTTTTCAGAACTAATGACAACAGTTCCCTTTAGTTTTTCAATTTGTGTTTTTACAACATCTAATCCTACACCACGGCCTGAAACATTTGTAATAGCTTTTGCAGTTGAAAACCCTGGATCAAAAATATATTGAAAAGCTTCTTCATCGCTCATGGTTTTAGATGAGTGAATAAGTCCTTTTTCTATAGCTTTATTTCTAACGCTATCAACATCTATACCCTTACCATCATCTTGAATTTCAATGACAATCATATTACCTTCATTGCTGGCTTTTAGAACAACAGTCCCTTCTTCATCTTTTCCAGCTGCAAGGCGGTCTTTCGGTAATTCAATACCATGATCTACAGAATTTCTTACACAGTGCATAATGGGGTCTAAAAGATCTTCAACAACAGACTTATCAAGTTCTGTTTCTTCTCCTTCTATGACCAAATTAATCTTTTTATTTAGATCCCGTGATAAATCACGAACAACGCGAGGGAAACGGGAGAAAATCTGACTTATCGGCACCATCCGAATTTTCATAACCCCTTCTTGCAGCTCTCCAGATATGCGCCCTAAATTCTGTGTGTATGAACGGAATTTCCCTTCAAAAGCTTTAAAATCCGTATCAAAATCATCAAACTGTGATATGGTTTCAGAAAGCTCTTCATTTAATGAAGCCTTTAATTCTTTAATACTTTGCCCACTTCGAGCTTTTTCAACATATTGAGGAAAATGATCTAAAAGACTTCGGAGTTTCTCTTTATACTCAGCGTTAAGAGATTGAAAACTCGTTTGTAAATTATTCGAAAGGGTAAGTGTTTGGTTAAAGGCAGCCTTAGTTATTACAGTCTCACTCACTAAATTTAATAAATAATCAATGCGTTTTGAGTCAACACGCAAAATACTCCCAGAACTAGCTGAGCTACTCGTTGGTGCAACAGGTGTCTTTTTTGCTCTTTGGGTTTGAGATACTTGCACTTCCTGTTCTTCATCATTGCCTACACTATCTGAAACAACTTGTGTGTCTGGCTCGGCTTTCACTGGAACTGTTTTTACTTCTGTTGAAATTTTTTGTGCGTCAACAGCTAAAACAGCATCATCTAAAAAGGCAGCGTCCTCTAGTTCTTCGCAAGTAACCTTGGTAGAAACAAAATATACAACTTGAGGATAAAAATTTTCATCATATAGTTCATCAAAATCAGGAATTGATTTTAATACTGAACCTTTTCCCTTTAAGGCAACATACGATTGAATTGCACCTACGGAATTCATTGGGTTTTCTTCATCAAAGACAACAGTTACGCCCCAAAGATTTTCACCTGTCTCACACATACTTTGCATTTCAATTAAATCACTTTCAGATAAATGAGATTCGGGTCGAGGTAACTCTAAGGGAACTGAATTACTTGCTTGAGATGCTTGCTCAACAGGTGGCGCTACTTGTGTTGCTGCTTGTTGAGAAGCGGTTTTTTCATTAACCTTTTGTGCATCAACAGCAGAAACAACATCGTCAATAAATGCCGTGTCTTCTAAGGTATCTGCATCTGTACTTGATGCAATATAATATATTACTGTTTCAAAAAATTCATCTTTATACAATTCATCAAACTCAGGAACAGTCTTTAGAATATCTCCGTGCTTTTTAAGGGCAGAAAATACCTGTACTCCCCCAACAGTGTTCATTGGGTTTGATTCATCGAAGATAACGGTAACGCCCCAAAGCGTTTTACCACCTTTGCACAACTCATTAAGTTCGAGGGTATCATATTCTGTTAAATGGGTGGATGGATGCGGTAAGCTTGAAGGTGCTGAAGAAGCAACAGCAGCTTGTGGTTGTATTTGTATGGCAGGTTCAGCACTTTTTGCAGATGGTGCTTTTTTTGCAGTAGCCTTGCTTGCCTTACTAGGAACGTACGAGTGTAGTTTTTCTTTTATAGGATCAACGTTTTCTTCATAAATACTTCCATTTGCTCTCTCTTCAAGCATGGACTTTATTATATCGATAGATGAAAGTAATACATCTATAATTTCTTCTGAAACTTGTATTGTATTTGAACGCATTTCATCCAAAACATCTTCTACTGCATGTGTAAATTCTGCAAGCTCCGTCATTTCTACAGTAGCAGACCCACCTTTTAGTGTATGCGCAGCTCTAAAAATTTCATCTACAGCATCAGAATTTGTGGGATCATTTTCTAGAACAAGTATATTACTTTCTAGTGTTTCGACTTGCAACTCAGCTTCACTAAAAAAATCTTTCAAAAGTTCTTCGTTGTTTACATCAAAATAATCGCTCATAATTATATTGTATTCTATTTTCCATTTAAGTCAAGTAGAAAAAGTGCAAAAAACTTTTATTTTATTTGTTTTCATTCATTAGTAAGGAAAATATGCATATTTGCCGATGATATAAAGAGACAAATAGACATTTTACCACCCATTTTTAAAAATGAGATATAAATTGGTAAAATGTTCAATTTTCTACGAAAATCACAATAACGCCATTAGGCAATTTATAGGAGGCTATATGCCAAAAAAGTTTAAAAGAGTAATGATTATTATAGTTATGTTGTTGTGTATTAGCAGTATACAGGCACAAGTTTTTTTTGATTCAGAAGGAGGTATGGCTGTCGACATACTACCTGAGGTTGATTTTAAAGGTGCCGAGTTAAGTGTTCGGTCTTTCTTTGGAGCTCAAATGCAGTTAGGAAGTAATTTTCTACTTGAAGGTGAGTTTTCATTTTTAACCAATAATATTTTTGGGAACATATTTTTACAAGACATTCCTGCTGAGTTCAGTTTAAACAAGCTTTCCTTTTCATACAATTTAGCAGGTTTAAATTACAACTCACGCATTACAGCTTTTGCTGGAAGCCATGATGGAGTTGGTACTGATCAATTTATGCGAAAACACTTTGGAACACATTCAATTGATTCTCCATTATTTCAACCTCAAATTGGATTGGAGCCTGCAAGTATAATTCCGATAGATGGCTATGGTTTGGAAGTAAGCACTATTTTTGGTACATCAACAGCTGCAGCTTTTTATGCATATTACAATGATAAGTTTTTATTTAACCAGCTTAATTTTGACTTTCGATTTGTTGCAGTTGCAAATGCAATAATTGCAGATGTTGTATTTGGCGCTAGTCTGCCATTTGATAAAACTGATTCAGATGGGAGCGAGGTAATTGTTATAATAAGGAGAGCAGATTTGCATGCAGCACTCACTATGCTCATTGGCAACAATCCGTATGCAAACTTATATCTACAAGCTGGCGTTACACGTATACAAATTAACCCAGACCCAGGAAATGAAATATTTGCTCTTGAAGACTTACACATTCTTTTTGAACCTCGTTTTACGATTGGAAATGTAAACATAAATATTTCAGCATATATGATGCCACAAGAAACAGTGGACTTAACTCCATACATAGAGCATACTATTGGTGGTATCCTTTATATAAATGCTGGTACAAACTTTGGTCGTACAAAGGCAGACTTTGGCTCACACATTTCTGCAGGGTACGAAGATCTACTTAGCGACATTACCTTTGACTTAGCAAGATTATCGTTAATGGTAACTCCATATTTTAATCTATCAATGGGTGGGGGTGAACTTGAAGTTAGCGCTCCAGTAAGGCTTTTAGAATTTATGACACCAGAGAAAATGGTTAGTGCAAGCATAAGCTATAAAATATCATTATAGTTCAAAAAGGGCTTCTCAATTGAGAAGCCCTTTTAATTTACATATCTTGATTTACGGCGCTAACAACAGCATTAATACCAGCTCTACCAATATTGGTGCTCTTTGCACATCCCCAACGCTTTGTACCATTTTCGTAGGTAATTTGCACATACGCCATGGCTTCCGTACCTGAACCGGTACCGATGCTATGCTCATGAAAATCACTGATAGTAAAATTTGGAATTGGACTTTGCTGTAATGCTAGTACAAATGCATCAAGTGGACCGTTTCCTTTTTCACTTACGGTTAAAACTTCTTCCTTCCAATTGATTGTTGCTCTACAAAGAATTTCATCAGAGTCTCCTTTTCCGTCAACAAAAGCTTGAGCAAGATCTACAATACACAACGGCTCTTTTTTTTCAAGCCATGTTTTAGAAAACACGTCATAAATTTCAGGAGCAGACAATTCTCGTTGCATTACATCTGCTGCATTCGTAACTACTTTTCCTAAGTCTTGCTGCATAGCTTTAGGAGCATAAATTTTATAATTTTGTTCTAATATCCAAGCAGCTCCACCCTTTCCACTTTGGCTATTTACGCGAATGATTTCTTCATATTCTCGACCAATGTCTTTTGGGTCTATTGGAAGGTAGGGAACATCCCATACTTGATCTGTATCATCACTTCGAGCAGCCATACCCTTTCTAATGGCATCTTGATGGGAGCCACTAAAAGCGGTGAATACCAATTCACCACAGTAAGGGTGTCTGGCATGTATGTCCATTTTAGTAAAGTCTTTATATTGTTCAATAAGGTAGTTAATGTTTGAAAAATCAAGCTTAGGGTCTACACCCTGGATATACATATTTAATGCAACCGTTACGATGTCTAGGTTTCCCGTTCTCTCACCATTTCCAAAAAGTGTTCCTTCAACACGGTCGGCTCCTGCCATGAGTGCTAGTTCAGTTGAAGCTACGCCAGTTCCCCTATCATTGTGTGTATGTAAACTCACTATAACAGACTCTCTATCTGTTATGTTCTCGCAAAAGTATTCAACTTGGTCTGCATGTATGTTTGGAGTAGAGCATTCTACCGTTGTTGGAAGATTTAATATAATTTTTTTATCTTTTGTTGCACCCCACTCTTTTTTTACTGCTTCACAAATCTCGACAGCATAATCAATTTCAGTATTTGAAAAACTTTCAGGCGAGTACTGCAGTGTAAGGTCAGTTCCTTCTAACATGTGCATATGCTCTTTTACACAACGCACACCATCAATTGCAATTTGCTTTATTTCATCCTTTGACATGTTAAAGGTATACTTTCTTTGTGAGGGTGAGGTAGAATTATAAATATGAAATATAGCCTTTTTTACACCTTTTAATGCTTCAAAGGTTCGCTTAACTAAATGATCTCTAGCTTGGCACAACACTTGTACCGTAACATCATCGGGAATAAGATTATTGTCAATAAGTTTTCGCAGAAAATTGAATTCAGTATCAGAGGCACTCGGAAAGCCTATTTCAATTTCTTTAAATCCAACCTTAACGAGCATATCAAAAAAACGAAGTTTTTGATCTATTCCCATAGGAACTGCAAGGGACTGATTACCATCTCGTAAATCAACCGATACCCAAATGGGCGCTTTTGTAATTGTCTTGTCGGGCCAGTGACGATTTTTTATTGGGATTTGCCCAAATGGCACATACTTTGGCATAATTTCTCCTATAAAAAGTCAAATGAAAAAACATCAGTTTTTGAATGCGACTTTTTTCAAGCCGTTTTTCAAAAAAAACGGCATAATATACTGAGTTTGCATGCGCAAACTCCTAAATGAATG
>CAYJLT010000052.1:0-13384 GCA_964371295.1 uncultured Treponemataceae bacterium | reverse complement strand
GCAAAAATCATTTCAAACCGCTTGCGAAATTGGCTTTTTTAGGGTATTCTAGTGGTATGGCTTATGAAGTTACTGCGTCAAGAAGACGTCCACAAAAATTTGAAGATTTAGTAGGGCAGGATTTTGTTGCTGCTACACTTATAAACTCAATTTCAGAGGGTAAAATTGCCCATGCATACTTATTTTCAGGTCCTAGAGGCTGTGGAAAAACATCAACAGCAAGGATTTTAGCAAAGGTTCTAAACTGCACAAATGCTACAAATGGTGTACCCTGTGGGGAATGTGAAGCTTGTGTGGAAATTTCTCGTGGTGCAAGCTTAGATGTAATTGAGATTGACGGGGCATCAAATACAAGTGTTAATGATGTGCGCCAAATTAAAGACGAAATTCTTTTTCCACCAAATGCATTTAAGTATAAAATATATATTATTGATGAAGTTCACATGCTCTCTACAAATGCCTTTAATGCGCTTTTAAAAACAATTGAAGAGCCACCACCCTATGTTATTTTTATTTTTGCAACTACCGAGCTCCATAAAGTTCCGGCAACAATTAAAAGCCGTTGTCAACAATTCCATTTTAGGCTTGGCTCAATTGAGCAAATAAAAGACCTTTTGGCAGAAACATCAAAAGAAATGAATATACAGGCAGATGAAGAAGCCCTTTTTTGGATTGCAAGGGAGTCTACAGGAAGCTTTAGAGATGCGTATACCCTTTTCGATCAAGTTGCTGCTTTTAGTGAGGGCAATATTACCTATGAAAAAATACGAGATAAATTAGGCTTAGTCGGTGTTGAAAGATTAAACGCACTTTGTGAACTTTGCGTTGAAGGAAAAACAGCAGATGCTATTCAGTTTATCGATGAAGTATTGCAAGTGGGTGTCTCAATAGAACAATTTATTTCAAATGCCTCTGATTATATTCGAAGTTTGCTGTTTATAAAAAATGGCATAGCAAAAGAATCTTTACTTGGGCAATCTACACAAAGATTTTCCTCGCTTGTAATAAGTGCATGGACATCAGTGCAAATGGAAAGAGCTTTGTCTCTTTTTTTGCAGTTGTATCGTGATGTTCGCTATTCATTAAATCCACGATTTGAGCTAGAGCTTGCCGTTTCTAGGCTTTGTTGGCTTTCTTCATGGGTATCAAATGATGAGGTGAAGCTAGCTGTTGATAATGCAAAAAAAATGTTTTCTAGCGGTGTGGCAGTGCAAGCACCAAGTGCTTCACCTACACAAACTCGAGTATACGAGCGTGAAAATGTGGCGGTGCAAGAGGGGATAGCGGAACAAACAAATGCTTCTGAAGTCACTCAATCACCTTCCCATAATGAAAACGCAATAGAAAAAGCCCCTGTTCCTTTGGTAACAAGTGCAGAACAGTTAAAGGCAATGACAATTGAAGAAGTTCGCGCAACAAAAATGTTCTTATCATCTGCGTTGAACCAAGCAGATGGGTGGGAAATTAGCGAAAACGAAGTTTCTGTTTGTGTAACTTCCCAGTTTTTACAACAGCAATTAATCTCAGAAAGAATGTATCTCAATGAAGTTGCATCAAAACTACTTGGTAAAAAGATAAACTTAATCATAAGTGTAAAAGAGCACATAAAGGAAGAAGAAGAGGAGGACGTTATTCCCTCTTCTGTACAAATGCTTGTTGATACATTTGGTGGTGAGGTTGTTTCTGTTCAAGATAAGGTAAGCCCAAATAATGGCGAGGCAGAAAAAACAGACACTGTATAAAGTACATCATAGAAAGAGAACTATTGGGGAGAGAAAATGAACATAAATCCTTTTGACTTAATGAAAAATTTTGGCAACATACAGGGTGAGATAAGTAAAGTTCAAGCAGAATTAAAAAAGATGACTGCCACAGGAAGTGCTGGTGGGGGAATTGTAAAAGTAACCCTAAATGGTTCTATGGAAATGGTATCAGTTGAGCTTGATCCTATTGCTGTTGACCCACGAGATGTAGAAATGCTTCAAGACCTCATTGTAGCAGCTTCGAGAGATGCAGCGAGCAGAATACAAGAACATATAAAAGAAACAATGGGGCCAATGCTTGGTGGCTTAAATATTCCAGGATTAACACTGTGACAGCATTAGATGAATTAACAAATAGTTTTTCTCGCCTTCCGGGGATTGGAAAAAAATCAGCCGCAAGGTTAGCTCATCATTTATTAAAAGTAGACCAGCGTTTTTTAGAACAGTTCGCACACGAGCTTGTAACATTACATCAAAGAATAAAAATATGTTCAGAGTGTGGCTCGTACACAGAACTTGATCCATGCTCAATTTGCTCCAACCCCTTGCGTGAAAGAAACCTCATTTGTGTTGTTGAGCAAGCCCAAGATGTTGAAACAATTGAAGCATCTCATGAATACAGTGGATTGTTTCATGTGCTTGGTGGAGTTATAGCTCCTCTCGAAGGTGTAGGGCCTGATCAACTATCAATTGCAAAATTAATAAAAAGAGTTGGAGAGGGTTCTATTACAGAGGTAATTATTGCTACAAATCCAACGGTTGAAGGAGATACTACTGCCTTATACGTGCAAAGGCTTCTATCATCTTCATATGGAGATTCTGTTACAATTACACGTTTAGCTTCAGGGCTTCCCGTTGGGGGAGATTTAGAATATGCCGACAAGTTAACACTTGCACGAAGTTTTAGGGGAAGGACTGCTTTATAAAAAGCTACTTTTTCTTATGACACTCAGTGCAACCCGTGACATGGACATGTTTTTTTTGTTGATTTCGTGTAAATATATACGCAGTTAAATGTCCCTTTGTTGGGACTTTTTTGTGGCATACTGGACAGAGCCTTTGTAAGCCACTTTCTACATCAGGAAAACAGTGTGGACATCCGTGAATTGTGCATGGTTGCTCGTTTGCGCTACCTGTTTTATATACCCTTGAAATGATATTCTCCCCACCGTAGAGCATAGTGCTACAAAGTGGGCAGGGGCTCTTCGCATTTCCCAATTGTTGCTTTTTCTTTTTTTGTGGTTTTTTTACAGAGTAATTTAAGAAAAACTGAAACCCATAGTAGAGTAATAACAAACCAACGACAAAGAGGAAAAAGAAAATAAGTAAATCTGATAAGGGCACGCTTTTATTCTGCCTGAACTGCCGTTTCTACTGGCGCTGCATCTGCAGCTACTGCAGGAGCTGCAACTGCTGGAACAGCATTATAAAACAGTCTCATTTCCTCTACTTCATTTCGTTGTCTATAGCGTAATAAGAGGGTGTTGTCAGAGCTTTGATATACATACCCAGGAGCATCATATGTTTCAAAGCGTGGGTCTGTTGCATAATCCAAACCATAGATTTCTATGCTATCAAATGATTCAATTCCTGTTATAATACTATGATATATTTCTGTAACAGGGAAATCAAAACGCATAGTGATGGTTCCTGCAGCATCTTGGAAGTATTCTTTTTCTGGTATAATATTCCACATCCATACAGGATTCCCATTATTGTATCCAAGTACATCGGCATGTGGGTAATAAGGATTGTTAGGAATAACATATGGATACATGTATGAAACAGTTACCGCTGAAATTGTAGAAACTTCTTGCAGTGCAGAAACTAGCAACATTGTGCCACCCGCTTCTAAATCTAAGCGAGCAGTTAAAGCTCCAAATTCACGTAAGACAAATCCAACTTTTGCAGAAAAAATTCGGTCAATGTTTCCTTCGTCTGTTGTTATAGAGAGGATAGAGCCATCTATTGAAACTGCATTTTGAATTGCAGTAAGGCTTGTATCAAGGACCGGCTCTAAGGTCATCGCTGCGGTAGGCAAGGTTTTTGAAAGAGCAACGTATGTGGCAATAATTCCTGTTGCTTGTTGTGCTGTTGGGGCAAAATTTTCCATGTTCGTTGGAAGTTCCAATATCTGTACAATATCTTCTGCACGTTGCTGTAATAAAAATGCAGGAAAGTTATCTAATTCATATACATCAAGAAGAGATCTTTCAAGTGAATAATTCATAGAAAATGAAATGTTTTCGTTTTCCATATGCAAGGTTTGGTGCATTGCAACAAGAGTATTAAAATAAGGGGCGGTAAAATATGTTCTACTATTACCATTTATAAAGCTAGCGGGTACATTTGCAATTGCTTCGCCATATTGCCCCTGAGATGCAAGTTCTGCAACATAGGCTGCAACAAATTTTTCGTTTGTCGTGTCACCTTGAGATGACTCATATGACCTAATAATATGATTACGCACTTGAGTTTGAATAAGGGATAATGCTTCAGGGCTTGCGTTATCCATAGAAACCACTGAGTTAAATGTAAACGCTTGAGTTTCTTCAAATGCAGAAATTTGCGCAATAGAAGTAGTGCTAGCAGAAAGAGTAAAAGAATTTGTTGTTACTTCTCCTGCCATTAGAGAAAAAGCCTTATCTCGTGATTTTACAATGATTCTATTTCGTTGCACATCTGTAATGTTAAATACGCTTTCAGTTTCATAGGGAACTATAAGAGATGCTTCATCCGATGGAATTGTAGAGCTCATTGAAAAACCTGCTTCGTCTGCATGAAAAGTGAGTGTTACATTATTTGAAAATAAGAGAGAAAATGTTTCGTCATTAATTCTATCCCAGTTTTGCAATACAAGAGGGATTGAATCATTTGTATTAGTTTGAAGAATAATTGGGCTTGATTCACTGGCAAAAACTATCACCCCATTTCCCGAAACTCTAAAATTATTACTTAAAGTTGGGAGAGTTTCGCCATCTTGTGACGTATTAGTTGATAAACGCAAGTTTAAGGACTGAAAATCTTCAAAAATCGATAATTCCTTCCTAAATTGAATTGCAAAAATGCCGAAAATAATAATAACATATAGGACAATAAGTCCAAAAAATTTACGAAATAGGTGTTTTTCCATTTGTGTAATTTTACCTAATTATACGCTTAAAATCAACACCCTTTATCCGTTTTATATAAAATTGAGGGGATTAAAATGAATGTTAATTTTTTAAAAAAGAGCTCAAAATTTGTGGTGTCATGTATAATGTATATAGCGCTGAGCAGTGTTTTTTTGGCAAGTTGTGTTGCAATGGAAACTCGATTGGAGATTCCTGAAATACGGAACACAGAGTCTGAAAATATTCTTGAGTCTGAGTCTATTGTAGAGAGCCCCATTGTGGAAGACACTGAAATTCCCTACAGCCTTGCTTTTGCAACAAATCTACAAAATACATTAGAAACTTCAAGCGTTACTGAAGCATTACAATTATTTGAAAATATTCCAGAAGAATATGCAGATGATGAGGATATAAATTACTTGCATGCATCTTTGTTAGTTTCTACCGGCAATTTAGATGAGGCGAATGTATTATTGGAAGAGTTACAAGCAAGCAATCCAGATGACACCGATGTACAGTTATTACAAGCTCTTGTGTTAAAAGAGCAAGGAGATGCTCGTGAAAGTAAAAAAATTATACAAGCAATTCTCGCAAAAGATCCCACAAATGTTGCTGCAAATGTTGAAATGGCAAATACCTACATGTATGCTAAAAACTTTCGGCTGGCAAACAAACACTTTGTAGAAGGTTTAAAGGCTGATCCAGAGGATCCTACTGCGCTTTTTGGACATGCCCTAACATCATGGTATCTCGAAAATGATGAAGTTGCTAAAGATGCTTTGGATGCGCTTGTTAAAGTTGAGCCAGATAATAGCTTAGCATGGGCGTATTTAGGTAAATTCAGTGCAGATAGAGGTCGTTTTTCTGAGGCAGTAGACTACATGAAAAAAGCTATAGAATTTGATGAAGACTATTATTCACACTGGCTTGATCTAGGGTCCTATTATAGAAATATTAATGAGAAAGAAGAAGCTGAAAGGGCTTGGACTCGGGCAATAGAAATTGATTCAGAATACTTTTTAGGCTATGCATATAGGGGCGGCTTAAGAGATGAAATGGGTAAATACGATGAAGCGCTTTCTGATTATCTTAATGTAGTAAATTATAATCCAGAATACTATTTTGCATACGAGGCAATTGGTATGCTTTACTGGAAAGATGAACAATGGACAAATGCACGAAATGCATTTTTAAGAGCATTAGAGGCTAGCCCACGAAACACTTCTTATTCACTATTAATTTCTGCGTCATATTTGAAAGAAGGAAAGAAGCTTGAAAACCAAGAATTCTTGCGTGATGCGATGCGTACTATTGATAGAGAATCACTTGACTACCTCATGTTAAGGTTGTATTATGATGGAGTAGGCGATGCTGCTGTTCTTTACAAGGTTGTAGATGAAGAAAGCAATACCACAAGAGGGAGAATGCTTTTTTATATGGCACTTTATTATGAAATAACAGGCTTACAAGACCTTGCAAATAAGTACTATATTGAAGTTGCTGATATGCAAGCTCCAATGTTTTTTGAATACCGATTTTGTGAATGGGCAGTTGAAGACATGAGAAAAAATAATACACAGTATTAAAGTAAGTAGGATTAACGATGGACCAGACCCAACAAGGGCAAGCACAAGCAAATAAAATAACATTAAAATTTGATAAAAGAGAAATAATTCTTTTAGGAACAGCACATGTTTCTCAAGAGAGTATTGATGATGCAATTTCGCTCATAGAAGCAAAAAAACCTGATTGTGTTGCGATTGAACTTGATGCGCAGCGTTATGCATCAATGCAAGACCCAGAATCTTGGAAAAAACTTGATATTGTAAAAGTTTTAAAAGAGGGCCGAGGGTTTATGATGATTGCAAATCTAGTGCTTTCATCATTCCAAAAGAAAATCGGCTCAGACATGGGTGTAAAGCCTGGCGATGAAATGCGTGCTGCAATCACTAAGGCAAAAGAATTAAATATTCCAACTGCAATGGTTGATCGATCTATTCAAACAACGCTCAGGCGCGCTTGGGCAAAAAATTCTTTATGGGGAAAATGTAAACTGCTTGCCACGTTATTTGCGAGTATATTTGAAAAAGAAGAAATATCTGCAGAACAAATTGAAAGCTTAAAACAATCGAATGAAATGGATGCTATGATGCAAGAGCTCGCAAAAGAGCTTCCAGTTGTTAAGGAAGTTCTTATTGATGAGAGAGACCAATACCTTGCCTCTAAAATATGGGATGCAAAAGGAAACAAGATTGTTGCGGTTTTAGGGGCGGGGCATTTAAAAGGTGTCGAAAAATTTCTGCATCAGATTAATAATGGCGAAAAAACTTCAGATACCGCAACTATCGATATTATCCCAAAACCTGGTGTTGCCTCTAAGCTTGCAGGTTTGATTTTTCCACTTCTTATAGTTGCACTTATTGTTGCAGGCTTTTTTATGGGCGGAACAGACACCTCTATTGATTTATTAGTAAACTGGCTTCTATGGAATGGCTCTCTTGCAGCTTTGGGCGCATTACTTGCGTTTGGGCACCCTCTTTCAATAATTGCAGGCTTTGTTGGAGCCCCTTTGGGAACTCTCAATCCGTTTATTGCCGTTGGAATTTTTACAGGGCTTGTACAAGCTGCAGTAAAGAAGCCAAAAGTTGAAGATATGGAAAATTTAGTTGATGACTTTTCTTCGATAAAAGGAATATATAAAAATAGGATTTCTCGTGTGTTGCTTGTATTCTTTTTGTCAAGTTTAGGTGGTGCGATTGGAAATTTTATCGCCGTCCCAGCTCTTTTTTCATCTCTTTTTTAAAACCTTAAACGAAATATTTTTGAGCCTCGTTTTGCGTCCCAAGTGATTTTTCGCTTTTCTGGTAGACTGTCAATAGAATCTGGTTTGAACCCTAGGGATTCAAACCAATCTGCTGTTTGTGTCGTGAGAATAAAAACGCTGCCAACTTTGTTCTTTTTTGCATTTTCTATAAGGTATGAAACAAGCTTTGGACCTATTCCTATGCGAGAAAAATTTTCATCAACAACAATACCTGCAATCTCAGCTGTTATAGTCTTTTTGTCTGTATATTTGTGCAAAGCTGCGCAGGCTTTTATTCCTCCGTCCATTTCATATACAATATAGTCATTGTGGGTATCGAGTAAGTCTTGTTCGTTTCTTTCAAGGAGTGTTCCTTGTTTTATTGCAGGGTGCATGAGGCTTAACACCGATGGAATATCGTTTTGTTCCATTTGCCTAATACCACCATAGTTGGTTTTGTAAATCATAGTACCTTGTCCAATATCAGAAAAAATTTCAGATAATACAACTCCATCAAGATTTCCATCTACTATGTGAGAGCGAACAACTGTTTTTGCACATGCATTAGCACAGAGCTCTAAAAGGTTTCGACCTTCTTCGCCAGTATTAGTGTCATTTTTTGAAATTTCTTGGGCTTGTTCTACAGTAAGGGCGTATATTTTGCCATTTTCATCACGCTGTATATCTGCATTGTTTTTATAATTATCGCTGCAAATGGTTGTTTGAGTTGAAATAAAAAATAGTTTTTCAGCTTTTAAATTAATTGCTATTTCTGCTGCAAGTGCGCTGGAAGATATGTTGTAGGGTTTTCCCGTATGGCTCCATCCAATGCAGGGAAAAATTGGTATGCATCCATTTTGAAGCACGCTTTCAATACCTTTACATTCAATGGTTTCTATTTCGCCGCAAGTTCCGTAATCCACTCCTCTTATTATACCTTTTCCACGAGCCTTAACCCAGTTTCCAATTAATGCTGTTTTTCGCTCACCCGCAAGACTTGTCATAACCTTATTAGCTGTGTCAAAGGCTGCCATTTTTATAAGAGGGATTGCACTTTCATCGGTGATTCTAAAACCATTGTGCATGTTCCATGCTAGGTGAGCTTTTTGTAATACTTCGTTAATGCGCTGGCGAGATCCAGGAACTATTACAACGCGCAACCCTGCTTCGTGTAATAAGCTAATGTCATTTATATGACTTAAAAAAAGAGGGGAGTCTATTATGGTGTCATCAATATGGATAACAATAATTTTGTTACTAAATCTTTGAACATATCGTAGTACATCTCTAATGCGCTCAGCTCTTTCATAGTTCATATGCTTTCTCTTAATAGCCGTCAGACATTGCTCTGTTGAGGTCTCTTTGATATAATTCTTGGTACACTAAACTTCGTGTGCGTAATTTATCTTTAATATCTTGGGAAAAAGGCATGTGTCTCCAAAAGATACCACGTATTTCTTTTTCAAGACGTTGAACCCCATCTGCCTCTTTTGTCATCCATAAAAGGTAATCTTTAATAAAATAATCTTTGATGTCGCCTTTTAATTTTTGGGACACAAACCATTGATAGTATTGACCAGTAATTCCCTCTTCCATCCAGTAGTACGAAGCTTTTTCCTTTGCTACTTGCCATCTAAGATCTGCTGTTGCCATAAGCAAGGCATTTTTTACACTTTTTGCGTACATAGGAATAGCAATACGGGCACGGCTTGTAATTCTATTATATCTACTAAATGGTTCCCAGCACATTCCGTACTCACCATATGTTGGAATGAGGATTACAAACGGTATAATTCGATTTTGGATATTTTTATGTACACGGCAATATGCTGTTGGATCAATAGATTCTATCCAATTCATAATATCAATAACATTTTCTCTGAACCCTGTTTCTTTAGGCAAACAGTGAAAAAATTCTCTTGTGAAAATTGGAAAGTGATTTCCTTGTCGACCAACGGTCATTTTTGCCATTTGATGTACTGTATCTATTTCTGTATTGATATCATTACCACTTACTTGAAGCGTTGTCTCACCATTTACTGACAGCTTTTGATCAAGGCTGTTACACGCCTCTTTTGCATCTTGATAATCATTGTAGTAAGAATTTAGCTCTTTGTCATTTTTTAGTAAGTGCTTTAATTTTTCATTTATTTCAGATACCATTTTCTTTTGAGCTTCAGACATTGGCTCTTTATGTGGTTGTGCACCGGGAATATATGGGTGGTCACTTATTATTTCGACCCTAGACTTTATTTCAGCTTCAAGCATAGCTCTTTCACTTTCTTTCATGGTTAAAAAGTTTTCTGCTGTTTGTAGCTTTGCTGAGCTTTTTGCCTTTAATTGCAAAAGCCTGTTTGTTTCTTCGGTACTTCCTGCGGCTGGCTTTTTGCTTGTTGGTGCTTCATCTGTTGCTGATAACTCAATCCTGCCTAGGGCTATATCTCTAAACCATTCGTCTAAATAGTAAATAGGTTCATTGGAAGAGTTTTCAAGAAAGGCCTTTGAGAAGGTTTCTTTATTTTCTATGGTGAAAAGCGAAGGAAGAATAACTGCGTAACGCATGAGCATTTTTTTTGCGATGAGAGCATCTTTTGATGTCATTTTCGGGGCAACAGAACGCAAAAGCTCCCAATATGCATTTGTCATTTGCTGTCTATAAACTGTTCTATCTTTTGGGTCTTGGCAATTCAAGTACTTTGATAGCACCGTGTGTACTCTTTGTGCACTATCATTTTCACCTGCTAAGGCTTTTTTATAATATTCTTTATCATCAAAAGCGGTAACTTGTGGTGTATCCGAAAAAAACTGTTCAACGGGTTGAAATTGCTTAATAAGTAAATTTACAGGCGCATATGGGGCGGTAGGCTTTAGCGACGATGGATCAATCTGTGCTTCTGTGTCATCATCTATATCCATTGTTTCTTCACTGTACGAAAAATCTTTTGTACTATTTTCAAGTAGTGCCAATATTTCAGGAGCTAATTCGTCACTCATATACTTTCCTCTTTTATAAAAAGTAAGAACCTAGTTCTTGAAAAATATTTTATCATGTTTTTTGCAGTTTTTCAACCTTTAAGAGGCTTTATTTATGTTTTTTTTACGTAAACAAAAATGCGGTTTCTGCATGCAAGTACTTTATTAAATATTCACTTTTTGTTATAATTATTGTATATTTATACAAAAAAGAGGTATGTTATGAAAAAAATCATTGTTTTTGCCTGTGTATTGTTTCTTGCCGTTGGCGTTTTTGCTACTGGCGCACAAGATTCAGGTGTGGATACATCATTAGAAGATGTAATGGCTAAGGGTCAGTTTATTATGGGCCTTGATGATTCTTTTCCCCCAATGGGATTTAGAGATAGCCAAAATAACATTGTAGGCTATGATGTTGACCTTGCAAAGGAAGTTGCAAAAAGAATGGGTGTAGAGCTTATTCTACAACCGATTGACTGGGCTGCAAAAGAACAAGAATTAGATACAGGTAAAATTGACTGTATTTGGAATGGTTTTACCATGACTCCTGAAAGAGAGGAAATGCTCAACTTTACAAAACCATATCTTGATAATGCACAAATACTTGTTGTAAGAAAGGATTCTGGCATTACAAGTCTTGAAGGGCTTGCAGGAAAAGCAATTGGCCTTCAAGCTGGTTCAAGTGCTAGTATTGCCTTGGATAGTGAAGCAGCTTTTAAAGCAAGCTTAGATGAAGTTATTGAGTTTAAAGATAATGTTTTAGCTTTTATGGATTTAGACAGCAAGGGCATTGAAGCTGTGCTCGTTGACAAAGTTGTAGCGGGATACAGTATTAGTCAAAACTATAATCACTTTATGATGCTAGATGAACCATTGAGCTCAGAAAAATACGGCATTGGATTTCGGAAGAATGATGAATCTCTTAAAGCTGAAGTAGAAAGTATTCTTGAAGAAATGGCTGCTGACGGAACCATTGCAGAAATTTCAACAAATTGGTTTAACGCCGATATTTCAACAATTGGAAAATAAATTTGTTACAATTCACGACCAGTATAGGCTAGGAAGGTTGGTTGTGAACAGTACTTATATTTTATCATAATGTAGTATAGGGAACATTCTATATTTTTTCGGATGTTCCCTGTCGAGTTTTGGCTGAAAATCATTAAACTATAAGGATTTTCAGCTCAAAGCAACGCATGCAAATTTAAGGAAACCTCTAAAAGCTGAGGTTTTTAGAGGTTTTTTATATGGATAAATCGGAACTTTTACAATTGCTTGCGACAATGGCAGAAGGAAGTCTTACATCTCTTTCGATTTTCTTTTTAACGTTATTGTTTGCCCTTCCTCTTGGTTTTCCTGTGGCTGCAGCACGCATGTCAAAAAATAAGATAGTGAGTTCCATTGCGAATTTCTTTATGTTGATTACGCGTGGTACTCCGCTTATTTTGCAAATTATCTTTGTGTATTTTGCTCCGTATTATTTATTTAAGCTGTCATATGATCGCTATACTGCCGTTATTGTTGCATTTTCAATAAACTATGCCGCTTACTTTGCAGAAATATATCGTGGTGGCATAGAGTCTATTCCTAAAGGACAGTATGAAGCTGCGAAAGTGCTTGGCTTTACAAAGATGCAAACATTTTTTAGAATTATTCTGCCACAGGTGTTTAAGCGTATTTTACCAATGCTTGGAAATGAAGGAAATACCTTGGTAAAGGATACGGCACTTGCCCAAGTAATTGGCGTTGCAGAGCTTTTTAGAGTAGCTCAAAATGCGGCGAGCAGGGAATTTTCTACCATGCCTATTTTTATTGCTGGAGTTTTTTATTTTGTCATGAACTGGATTTTTTCATCTGCATTTATGCGCCTTGAAAAAAGATTTGATTATTATAAGGGCTAGGGTGGTATAATGGCAAAGGATGAAATTGTAGTAGTAGAAAAGGTTCAAAAAAACTTTGGGTCTTTAGAGGTTATTAAGGATATATCGCTTTCAATAAAAAAAGGCGAGGTGCTTGGAATTATTGGCCCTTCAGGTTCTGGAAAGTCCACGCTTTTACGATGTATTACTCAGCTTGAAACAGTTACCGCTGGCAAAATTTGCATTTGTGGTGATGTTATGGTTGAAAATGATGCAAACGGTAAGCCTCGTTACGCCGATAAGCAGACTTTACGCAATATTGGTCTTAAAGCAGGTTTCGTTTTTCAAAATTTTAACCTGTTTCCACATCTTAGCGTTTTACAAAATCTAACTGAAGCACAGATACATGTTTTAGGTACATCAAAGAATGATGCAGTCCTTACTGCACAAATTTTATTACAAAAAATGGGCTTATCTGATAAAGAAGAAGCTTATCCATATCAACTTTCAGGGGGACAGCAGCAACGTGTATCTATTGCACGAGCCCTTGCGCTAAAGCCCGAAGTGCTTTTTTTTGATGAACCCACAAGTGCCTTAGACCCTGAACTCACCTCAGAAATATTAAAAGTTATTCGCTCTCTTGCTGATGAAAAAATGACAATGGCTGTGGTAACACATGAAATGGCTTTTGCCGCAAGCCTTGCTGATCGTATTATTTTTATGGATGGTGGCGTTATTGTGGAAGAAGGAAGTGCAGAAGATCTTATCCGAAACCCTCAAGAAGAAAGAACAAAGGCCTTTTTGAAAAAATTCTAGTAAAGCCCCCTTAAAAAAATAAAAACTTGCTTTCGCAAGTTTAGTTATTTTTTTGGA
>CAYJLT010000051.1:0-13715 GCA_964371295.1 uncultured Treponemataceae bacterium | reverse complement strand
TAATTGTCACCATGTATTCTCTCTGAATACTCTCAAAAAGTCCAGGAATGCGAAGCACTTCAGCATACAATCCTTCAAAGGGTAAAAACATTATGGCAAACTCAGTTGTGTTAGGGGGATCAATATATTTTGTTGCAATATCCTTTGCAAATTTTTTAACCGTTTTAGAAAGCTCACCTGTGTGCATTTCTATTGCCTTTGTATCTCCACTATCATATGCTTTTAATAGTCGCTGATAATCACTTGAAGGAAACTTTGCATCAATCGGAAGGAGTATAAAATCGTTATCACCTCCATCCTTTGATGGAATTTTTACGGCAAACTCAACCATATCGTTACTAGATTCTTTCGTTTTAACATTTTTAGCATATTGATTTGGTGATAACACTTGCTCTAAAAGTGCCTCTAGTTGATATTCCCCTAATACTCCCTTTGTTTTAACATTAGATAACACTTTTTTTAAGTCACCAACATCACTTGCAAGAATATTCATTTCCCCTAGCCCTTTTTGTACTTGCTCTAATTGCTGACTTACCAATTGGAACGATTGGGCTAGTCTTGTTTCAAGTGTTTTATGTAGTTTTTCGTCGACCGTTGCCCTCATTTTTTCAAGTTGCTCGGTGTTATCATTTCTAATTGCTTGAAGAGCAGTGGTAAGTTCTGTTCTGCTCGCACTAAATTCTTGACGGCTATCTCTGTTTGAGTTATGAATATGCTCTTGAAGAGATTTTAGCCTAGAATCTATAACACTTGTGAAGGTGTTTAAGCTTTTAGAGAGCTCTTCTCTGTTTTCGCGAGCAGAACGATTAATTGCATCACTCGGGCTTCTTACCAAAAGAATCACTACCATTATCACTTGCAACGCAATAACCACGAAAAGTAAAATTTCACCAATATTTTGCATATTTTCCTCCAATATTCGCTAGGATAGCATAGCTAACGAGACGTATACTGTCCCACTTTCGCTAATAAAACACATTTATAATAATTTTTTTAATTTTTCTATAATTTCAATATCTGCTTCAAGCCACTCAACGCTATCAAGTTCTTCCATTGAAAGCCATCTTGCATCTTTGTGATCTAACAAGACTATTTCACCTTTCACTATATGAGCAAAGTAAAAATGCAATTGCACATAAAACTGCGGATAGTCAAAGTCTACTGTTTGGAAAAAATCATTTATTTCGATTTCAATGTTAAGCTCTTCTTTTATTTCACGAATCAAGGCCGCTTCTTTTGTTTCACCTACCTCAATTTTACCACCAGGAAATTCCCAAAGCCCTTTAAATGCCCCATGCCCACGTTGTGTTGCGAGAACCGTATTATCCTTTTTTATAATTGCAGCAACTACTTCAATTGATTTCATCTGTTTCCTTTCTCCCTCCATTATATCACAAAAAAACTATTGCAAGAATAAAAAAACAGTTGTATAATCTATACTATAGCATAATACTAGGAGGCTAATCTATGGAACTAAAAATCAGAAAAATTGTAACACAGATGGAAGAAACCTTTTCAGAAGGGTTTAAAGACTTGGACAAACCAATAAAAAAGTGCGTTGTGGGTGCTGTAATTGAAAATCCCTTCGCTGGAAAATATCAAGAAGATCTCTCTTTTTTAAGTGATGTAGGTGAAACCCTTGGTGATAAGCTTACAAAAATTGCTGTTGAAGCTATGGGGATTTCTCCCTCAGATGTTCACAACTATGGTAAAGGCGCTATTGTTGGCCTAAATGGTGAACTAGAACACGGTGGCGCAATTTTACATCCAAAACTAGGAAAGCCAATGCGAGATGCTATTGGTGGCGGAAAGGCTATCATTCCTTCTGCAAAAAAAGCCGGTGGTGCTGGAACATCTTTAGATGTTCCATTGCATTACAAAGATGCCGCTTTTGTTAGAACCCACTATGACGCTATGGAAATAAGAATTCCTGATGCCCCAAAAGACAATGAAATAGTTGTTGCCATTGCTCTTTCAAATGGGGGGCGACCACATCCTAGAATTGGCGGACTACTAGTAAGCGAAATAAAAGGCGAAGATGGTTTAAGATAAAAAATTTAAAGAGGCGAAAGCCTCTTTAAATTTTATGCATTTAGCAGTATATTATAAAATATAGCGCATTACATTCATGGAGAAAAGATGAATACATTTAAATTTTTTACGCCTCAGCGTATTGATGAAGCAGTGGAAATTCTTAATGAAAAAAAAGAAAGTGTTTCCATCATTGCAGGTGGAACCGATTTAGTTTTAGAAATAAACGAAGGTCATAACAACGCTAAAAGCATCATAGATATAAGTAAAATAGACGAATTAAAATATATCAAAGTTGAAAGCGGAGTTGTTCGAATAGGAGCAATGACAACCTTTTCTGACATAGAAAAAAATTCATACATCAAAGAAAATATTGGCCTTTTGTGGGAAATGGCATATAATGTTGGCTCTCCACAAATAAGAAATTTAGGAACAATAGGTGGAAACGTTGTAAATGCGTCGGTCGCAGGTGACTCCCCTACTTCTTTAATGGCCCTTGATGCTTCTGTTCTTTTACAAAGCGCTAAAGGAAAAAGAACCCTAAAGCTTTCTGAATTTAACATTGATGGGCGACAAGGTTCAATTATAGAAAATGACGAGCTTTTAATAGAAGTTTTCTTTGATGAGCCCAATTCAAACACAAAAAGCGGATATGCAAAACTAGGTAAACGGGATGCCCTTTCAATAGTTGTCGTTGCAACTGCATGCATAATCGAAAAGGATGCTTCTGGCATATGTACAAAGGCGCAAATCTCTATGGGTGCTGTTAGCCCCCACCCAGTAAGACTTCCAGAAATAGAAAAAGCCCTTATTTCAAAGAAAGTGTGCAAAGAAGAACTTTACAAAACATTAGACTTGTATTCAGAAGCGGTATTAAAAATCAGTAATCGCCCTTCTGCAGCATATAAACGCATGAGTATAAAGGGTATGGCAAGAAAAATGTATGACCAAGTTCTTAGGGATTTTGGGTAAGGGAGAATTCAATGGAAAAAATTACAATTACGTTTAATCTTAACGAACAACAAACTACAATCGAAACACAGCCAAATAAACGCCTTCTCGATTTTTTACGAGAGGATTGCGGTATGACCTCTGTAAAAGAAGGTTGCTCAGAGGGTGAATGCGGGGCATGTACTGTTCTTTTAAACAATAAACCTGTTACCTCTTGCCTCATGCTAGCTGGACAAGCAGAAGGGCAAAGCATAACGACCCTTGAAGGTGTATCAAAGGATGGGGAATTAGATACAATACAACAAGCCTTTATTGAAGCTGGTGCAGTGCAATGTGGATTTTGCACCCCTGCTATGGTTTTATCTGCACGAGCACTTCTCATTGAAAACAAAAATCCTACACGCGACGAAATAAAGCGTGCCATATCTGGAAACCTGTGTCGATGCACTGGTTATTCAAAAATTGTTCATGCAATTGAACTTGCAGCAAAAAAATAACTAAACGTTCTAATTCGTGCCATTCGGGGCGCTACCCCAAACGGGGAGTTTAAGGAGTGTAATAATGAATGATTTTTCTGTTATAGGAAAAAGCGTATTAAAAAAAGATGCTATAGAAAAGGTACTCGGGAAAGCAACCTTCGCGGCAGATATCAAAATGCCAAATATGGTTTATTGTGAAGTATTTCGAAGTGATATTTGCTCAGGAATAATAAAAAAATTAGACACATCAAGGGCAGAAAAAGCAGAAGGCGTCATTGCTATTTTGACACACAAAAATGTGAGTGGCATAAATGGTATTGGAATCATCTTTAAGGATGAGCCTGTATTAGTAGAAGATAAAATAAGGCGCCATGCAGACTCTATTGCTCTTGTAATTGCAGAAACATCCTTTGCAGCAAAAGAAGCAATGAAACTCATTGATATTGAAATTGAAGAAACAGAAGCTGTTTTAACCATGGAAAGAGCGTTAGAAGCTGATGCACCCAAAATTCATGGGGAATCAAATATTGCTGCTAAAAAAACATTAAAAAAAGGCAAAGACATAGAAGAAGCATTTAAAGAATGCGATATAATTATTGAAAACGAATATGAATCGAGCTTGCAGTCCCATATGTTTATCGAGCCAGAAGCTGGTGTTGCGGTATACGAAAACGGTATTGTAACAATTTATTGTTCAACTCAAAATGTTCACTACGATAGAAGCGAAGTTGCAAGAGCAACAGGCTTGCATGAAAGTAAGGTGCGCATTGTACAAATGACAACGGGTGGCGGTTTTGGTGGAAAGCTCGACGTTTCTATCCAGTGCCACATAGCCCTTGCTGCAATGCATGTTGGAAGACCCGTTAAAATGGTTAGAGGAAGAAAGGAATCAACACAAGTTTCTTCAAAGCGACACCCAATGAAAATAAAGGCTAAAACAGGTGCAACAAAAGATGGCAAACTTGTGGCCCTACAGTGTACCGTTCTTGCAGACACCGGTGCATATGGTTCATACGGGCCAGGCGTTATTACTCGAACAACAGTTCATATGACAGGCCCTTATGAAATACCAAATGTCGATATCACCGCAAACCTTGTATTTACAAACAACCCAATGGCAGGTGCTATGAGGGGCTTTGGTGTACCACAAGCAGCTATTTGTCATGAAGGCCAAATGGATGCCCTTGCAAAAGCATTGAATATAAGTCCTTTTGAAATTAGGCGCATAAATGGTCACAAAGTATCAAGCACAACTGGAACGGGCCAAGTATTAACAGAATCTGTTGGCTTAATTGATACTATCAACCAAGCAGAGTCCGAGTCTAAAAAAATCTTACCTCAAAACAAAAAAGGTATTGGCATGGCTTGTATGTGGTATGGAATTGGAAATACAGCACTTCCAAACCCTGCGGCAGCCTTTGTTGAAGTTCTTCCTGACTCTTCAGTAAATTTAATGGTTGGGTGTGCAGACATTGGACAAGGATCTTCCACTATTCTTTCTCAAATTGTAGCAGAAGAACTAGGTCTTCCTTATGAAAGCATAACCGTAACCTCTGCAGACACAGGGGTAACCCCAGAAGGTGGAGCAACCAGTGCCTCACGCCAAACATTTATTTCTGGTAATGCCGCAAAAAACGCTGCAACAGCAGCGAAAGATATTTTAGCAGATGTTGCAAAAGATTTATTGCAAGTTGCTAAAGAAAAAATTGTGTTCAAAAACGGCATAATATATGAAGATGGAAATAAGGAAAATTCCGTACCATATAAAACACTTATGGCCGAAATGAAGAAAATGGGACGCCTCGCTATTGGAGCAGGCTCTTATAACCCAAAAACAACAGCTCTTAGCGCAGATACTATGCAAGGTGTCCCTTATGAAGTCTATTCATATTCGACAACAGCAGTTGAAGTTGAGGTTTCAGAGGAAACAGGTAGAATTTATCTTAAAAAAGTTGTATCTGCCCACGATGTAGGAACGGCAATAAACCGTCAAATGGTAGATGCCCAAATA
The DNA here is from genome assembly GCA_964371295.1 of uncultured Treponemataceae bacterium. Classification (GTDB taxonomy): domain Bacteria; phylum Spirochaetota; class Spirochaetia; order Treponematales; family Treponemataceae; genus CAYJFX01. Next base: position 8,243 of record CAYJLT010000051.1, on the reverse strand, counting down.
GAAGGTGGCGTTGTTATGGGACAAAGCTTTGCCTTATTTGAAAAAATGGAAACGTCTAACGGCAAAATATCAAATCCAATGTTCTCAAAATATATCCTCCCTACCTCAATGGATACACCTGAAATATATCCAATTATTGTTGAGTCAGAAGGAACAGCAGGTCCCTTTGGAGCAAAAGGCGTTGGAGAGCCAGCACTCATTGCAGTAATCCCTGCAATTGCCGCAGCGGTTGAAGATGCAATAGGTGTTAGGATAAATAAATTCCCATTGACACCGCCTGATGTTATGCAGGCTATTGAAAAAAGGGATGCAACATGATAAAAATGAGGGCGGTGGTTTCTCCGTTCTCATTTAATCTTGTAGCAATGTAATAAAAAATATCTCAAAAAAAGGGCGCATATTGGCGTCTTTCAAAAAATACAGTATACTAAATTAAATATTTTAGTATACGAAAAGGAAAAAAGCATGAAAGTTGGTTTTATTGGGCTAGGAGTAATGGGAAAACACATGGCAACAAACATCGTGAAAGCAGGATACGATGTTACCGTATCAGACCTTGTAAAAGAAGCGGTAGAAGCACTCGTTGCACTAGGGGCAAAATCTGAAGAAAGCGCTTGCAACCTCGCAAAAGATAAAGATGTTATTTTTACATCACTTCCAAACTCTGCAATTGTAGAAGGAGTTCTTTTGGGAAAAAATGGTGTTCTAGAAGGAGCAAACGAAGGAACTATTATTGTTGACCTCAGTAGCATCACACCTAAAACCATTCAAAACATTGCAAAAAAAGCTCAAGAAAAAAATGTTATCGTTATGGACGCTCCCGTGAGTGGAGGTGAAAAAGGTGCAGAGCAAGGAACCCTCACATTAATGGTGGGTGGCGAAGCAAGCGATTTTGAAAAAGTAAAGCCAATCTTAGAGTGTATTGGAAAAAAAATTATGCACGTAGGCCCTGTGTCGTCTGGTGATACAGTAAAATTACTTAACAACCTCCTATTAGGTATAAACATGGTAGCTGTTGGAGAAGCATTTGCCCTAGGTGAAAAAGCAGGAATTGATGCAAACACCTTATATGATGTTATTAAGGATAGCTCTGGAAGCTCCTATGCATTGACTGCAAAGTACGAAAACTTTATCGCAAAAAGAAACTTTGAGCCTGGCTTTATGGTAGACTTACAATATAAAGATTTACAGCTAGCAGTTGATACTGCAAAAGACTTGCAAGTGCCCCTTCTTTTAGGAAATGTTGCTCAACAGGTTTTTGAAATAGCGAGAGCAAGTGGCATGGGACGACAAGACATTTCTTCAGTGCTTAAAGTCTTTGAAAGCTTTACAAACACAGAAAAAAAATAATTGAAAAAACATTGTTTTAAAACATAGTAGGAGACAGAATTGATTAAAGAAAGACCAAGAACAGAGAAAATTATTAGAGAAGACATTGAAACTATAAAAGCGTATGCAGATGCATATAATGTTACCATGCCCTATATTGATGAAAACGGAAATATTTGCGACCTTCCGGAAGCATTCCCAAGAATTGTAGATGGGGTAGAAAGGGGCGGACATAGAATTGCAGAGCTTGGCCGAAAAGCTCTTGAAAACAGCACCCCTGTAATGAACCCTATACTAGGAAGAAACTCAGCTGATGAAACATATAAAGAGTCTCAAGCAATGTATGACATGGCAGAAAAACTTGATATTACTATTTTCCAATTTGTCCACTCAGAAGCAACTCGCCACATTGACCCAAAAGACGGCCGAGAGCTTATTGATCAGTCGAGAGGCAAAGGTGGTATTACACCACAAGGAGAGCGAGACTTTATAAAACTGGGCGGTGGAAAAGTTCACCCACTTCGTGTAAACTCAACAGGCGACACAACTCACTTGAATGTTCTAAATGCCCTCATTGCAGGCTTTGATGGTACTGATATTGGACCTGTTATTCATGTGCACTTTGGCGGAAGGGGTATTCATGATTTTAGAACAAAGGTTGTTAACGGCTACAAGGCAATCGAGCTTTGTGGTGAAAATGGAATTTTTGCACAACTTGACACCCATAAACACATAAACAATATTATGGGTACCGATGGTATGGCATTAGCAATGTGCTTACTTGCAGAAGGTCTAGCAGTAAAAGCAGGTCTTCCCGCGTCACTTAGTGGCATCCAAATGAATGTAGCAGGAATTAACATTCTTGCAGACTTAGCTCTTATTCGCGCAATTAGAGAAAGCATTTGGAGTGAGTTTATTATTTGCGTTCCCGAAACATTCCAAAACCCACCAGCAGACCTCATTGCTGAACAAGCACACTTTGCAAGAATGGCGGTAAGTGCAAAACTAGGTGGTGTAAACTTTTATAGACCTAAGGCCGCTGAAAATGTTGGTATTCCTACTGGAGACTCCATGGCAAAAGCTATTTGGGCATCTCAAAATGTTTTTGATGGTATGCATAAAATCGATATTAATGACCCATATATTGATGCACGAAAAGAAGAAATTAAGCTTGAAGCACTCGCTGTTTTAACAAAAGTTCTCGAAAAAGATAGCATGCTCAAAATGGAAGAAATAAATGAATCATTTTGGAATACGTACACCGCAGAACAACTTATTGACCTTGTAGTAAAAGCAGGAAAAGATGGTGTTCTCGATACTCCTCGAGCTGGCGGTTGGGATTTAAAACGCTTTGTAAAAACCCACAGAGATAAAGATGGCATTCGTCGATATGTAAAAGGATACACACCTCTAGGAGTTGATGAAAAATACATGCCAATATCACAAGAAGATGTTGTTGTAGCCCCACCACCAAAAATTACAAAAAAAGACAAAGTTGTACTTGCAACCGTTGGAGCCGATGCCCACGTTGTAGGTATAAATATGGCTAAAGAAGGAATTGAGCAAGCAGGATATGAAGTTGTCTTTTTAAGAGGGATGAACCTTCCAGAAACAGTTGCAGATGTAGCAGCAGAGGTAAATGCAAAATTTGTTGGCGTAAGTAACCTTCTAGGACTAGGGCTTGACCTTTTCCCACGTGTAGATGCACGGCTAAAAGAGCTCGGTATACGCGACAAAGTAGTTCTTTTTGCAGGCGGACGAATCGCAGAAAAAGAAGAAGAGCATGCCTTATTTGAAAAGAAGATAAATGAAGAGGGCACAGGCTTTTTGGGTGTTGATGCATTTTTTGGACCAGGTACCGACATCGACAGAGATACCGTTGGTTTTATCAATAGCCACGCAACAAAATAAAAGACAATTTTTAGGAGATAATCTATGGAACAACTAAAAACGCCCGTTGTAATTATGAGAGGCGGGACAAGTAAAGGGATTTATATAAAAAGCGAAAATCTTCCACAAGATGAAAAAGAGAGAGATGCGTTAATATTAAAAATTTTTGGCAGCCCAGATATTAGACAAATTGATGGTTTAGGAGGGGCAGATCCTCTTACCAGTAAGCTTGCAATTATCGGAAAATCAAATGTGGAAGGTGCCGATGTAGACTATACTTTTGGGCAAGTTTCTTACACTGCCCCAACAATTGACTACTCAGGAAATTGCGGAAATATTTCTGCGGGAGTAGGCCCATTCGCAGTAGATGAAGGCTTAGTAAAAATTGAAGAACCTATAACAACCGTTCGCATTTTTAACACAAACACACAAAAAATGCTTATTGAAAAGGTTGAAGTCGTTGGCGGAAAAGCAAAGGTAACAGGCGATTATGAAATTGCAGGCGTTCCTGGAAAAGGGTCAGAGGTTGTAATAGACTTTTCTGATGCACAAGGTGCTGCAACAGGAAAACTTCTTCCTACAGGAAACGTTATTGACTCTATCGATGTAACAGGGCTAGGTACCATTGAAGCTTCATTGGTAGATGCAGCAAACCCTGTTGTTTTTGTGCGCGCAAAAGACCTAAAAATGAGTGGCATAGAAACACCCGCACAAATAGATGAAAACAAAGAACTTCTTAAAACCTTGGAAGAAATTCGAGCTAAAGGTGCGGTAAAAATGGGGCTTTGCACTAACTGGGAAGATGCTGTAAAAAACATTCCTGCATTTCCTATGCTAGCTGTAATTTCTGAAGCCCAAGATTATACATCGTTTACAAATAGTGCTAAAATTCAAGAAAAAGACCTAGACTTTGTTTCTCGTCTTATGTTTATGCAAGTTGTTCACAAAACATATGCAGGCACTGCAACAGTATGCACAGGAGCAGCTGCTCGCATAGAAGGAAGTATTGTAAATGAAGCAATGCTCGCAAAAAACAAGGGAAAAAATGTTGAATTAAACATAGGCCACCCAGCAGGGATTATTTCTCTCAATGTAACAGCAGAAAACAATGATGGAAGCTGGAATTTAACAAGGGCTGAAATAAATAGAACAGCGAGAAGAATAATGGATGGAAATGTATATACGGTAAAATAATGCATGACTACTTTATTGTTGACATAGGTAGTACCTACACAAAGCAAAGATTGTTCGCAAATGAAAAACTTATAGCGTCGAGTCAATCCCCGACTACAATACATGATGTTCAGGAAGGGATAGAACATGGGCGCTCTATTATAAGGGAACAATTGGGCTCTGAAAGCATCGAGGCCAAAGAAATTTTGGCCTCCTCCAGTGCAGCAGGAGGCCTGCGCATGGTTGCGATGGGCTATATGGCGCGTGTAACCGCTAAGGCAGCCAAGGAAGTAGCCATGAGTAGTGGTGCAAAAATTCTTGAAATTATTTCGAGCGAAGATAACGACGAGTACAAAATAGAAATTTTAAAAGAAATTTTGCCTGATATCATTCTTTTAGCTGGTGGAACGGACTTTGGAAACGAAGAATCAATTATTGAGAATGCAAAAATAATTGTAAAAAGCAATGTAAATGCAATGGTTGTAATCGCGGGAAACATTGCCGCACAAGCAACTGTTGCACAGATTCTTAAAGAAGGTAAAGTAAAGCACATTCGAATTGCCAACATTATGCCAACAATCCATGTATTAAATGTGGATGAGGCTCGAAACACCATTCACAAAGAGTTTATTAAGCAAATAACAAAGGCTGAGGGTCTTTCAAAGATTGTTAAGGAAATAACAAATGATAAAGTAATTCCAACTCCAGGGGCCGTATTACTCGCAGCAGAAGTATTGGCAAAGGGTACCGACTTTGAAGAAGGGATGGGCGACCTAATTGTAGTAGATTTGGGCGGTGCAACAACCGATATCCATTCAGTTATTCCTGCTTACTCTGAACTCCCCGATGAAGAAATAGGGCTTGTTGTGTCAAATTACCGCCAAGTTTCACTTCGTAGTGTTGAGGGAAACTTGGGTATGCGCGTAAGTGCTCTTGGAGTCTTACACACAAAGAGTGCAAAGCTTATTTTACACCAACGAGGAATAAAGGACGATGCTATGTCCGAGAGGTTTTACGAATATGCGCTCGCCATGGAAAAAGATACCAAAAAGCTCCCCTCCAATGATGAAGAATACTATTTTGACACCCTCATTGCTGAGACAGCTGTTGAAATAGCACTTAAGCGACATGCTGGCTATATTGCTACTGAGCCGGACCCTGTAACGGGCATAAGCTCAGGAATGCCCATAGGGCGTGATCTACGAAATGTTGAAACCATTCTTGCTGTGGGAGGAATCTTTGCATACAGAGATGAAGAAGAATCAAAGAGCATAATAATAAATGCCTTAAAAAATAAGGGCATGTCTTTACTTCCTAAAACATATAATGTAGTAATTGATAAAAATTACATATTATACGCAGGGGGAATAATATGTCAAAAAGACAAAGAATATGCTTTCGCAATTCTAAAAAATAATTTACAATAAAAATACAAAGAGGTTTACATGAAAACAACAACAAAGCTACGAGAACTCTTGGCCGCAAAAGAAATTTTGGTTGCCCCAGGAGCACATGATGCATTAACAGCGCGGGTAATTGAAAAATGCGGTTTTGAGGCTGTCTATATGACAGGATACGGTCAAGCAGCTAGCGCGCTTGGAAAACCAGATATCGGCTTGCTTTGCATGAGCGAAATGCTCACAAGAGCTCGTAATATGGCGGCTGCTGTATCAGTTCCTGTTATAGCAGATGGTGATACAGGATTTGGAAATGCAATTTCTGTTATGAGAACTGTAGCTGAATATGAAGCAGCAGGAGTAGCAGCCATCCAATTGGAAGACCAAGTTGCTCCTAAACGATGTGGACACATGTCAGGAAGAAAAGTTGTACCAATGGAAGAAATGGTTGGTAAAATTAAAGCTGCATGTGCCGCCCGCACTGACCCTGATTTTTGCATTATTGCAAGAACCGATGCTAGGACAACATTTGGTATTGAAGAAGCAATTAAACGAGCAAAAGCATATGAGGAAGCTGGTGCAGACATTATTTTTGTTGAAAGTGTTGAAAGCGTTGAAGAAATGGAACTTGTGCATAAAGAGATAAAAAAACCAACACTAGCAAATATGGTTGAAGGCGGACGCACTCCAATGCCTACAAACACAGAGCTTGAAAAAATTGGATATTCACTTGTTATTTACCCAACAGCTTCAACATATATTTGTGCAAAAGCAATGTTTGAATTGTGGGAAAAACTAAAGGCTGATGGAACAACAAAAACAAGTATCGATAAAATGATTACATTTGCTGACTTTAATACCTTAGTGGGGCTCGACGAATTTGCCAAACTTGAAGACGAATTTGTAAAATAATGCTTGCTAAAACTTCAAAAGTGATGATAAAATAGAATACGACAAAAAAATAGCCTGTATGCATCTCATACGGGCAAACATCTTTGTCTTTTTTGACAAATGAAAACTACTAGGAGGAAAAAATGGCTATAGCTATTAAAAACATTGGCGTATTAGTATCAGGAGATATAGAAAACCCAATTCTAAACGCTAATACAATACTAATTGAGGATGGGAAAATTGCAAAGATAGGGGATGAAAGCATATTAGCAGGCGCAACTATTGAAACCACTATAGATGCAAAGGGAACAACCGTAACACCCGGATTAATTGATTCGCATGTTCACCCCGTTTTAGGCGATTTTTCCCCAAGACAAAGCATATTAAATTTTATTGATAGCTCCCTTCATGGTGGGGTAACCACAATGATTTCTGCAGGAGAGCCACATACTCCAGGAAGGCCAAAGGATGCGCTTGGAACAAAGTCACTAGCACTCGTTTGCCATAAGTCTTCGCAAAATGCGCGTCCTGGTGGAGTTAAACTTCATGGTGGAGCCATTATTCTTGAAAAAGGACTTGTTGAAAAAGATTTTGAAGATCTTGCTAAAGAAGGCTGCTTCATCGTTGGTGAAATTGGGCTCGGTTCAGTAAAAGACCCAAAAGAAGCAAATGAAATGGTACAATGGGCGAGAAAAAATGGTTTTGTTATTCAAATGCACACTGGGGGAACTTCAATTCCAGGATCCTCTACTGTAACAGCAGAAATGGTTATTGAGGCCGATCCCGATATCGCTTGCCACGTAAATGGTGGGCCTACATCAATTTCAAACCAAGAAATTGACAAGCTTATTAAAGACACAAAAATCAATCTTGAGGTTGTTCAATGTGGTAACTTTAAGACCATGCAACATGCATGTGATGCAATAAAAGATGCAGGCCAATTATCACGCTTAATGATAGGCAATGATTCTCCTTCAGGAACAGGTATTATTCCACTCGGTGTAATTAGAACTATTGCATATATTGCATCTCACACAAAGGTGAGCGCAGCAGAAGCAATATGCGCTGCAACAGGCAACACTGCAAGGGTTTATGGACTTGATGTAGGCTTTATTGCAGAGGGTAAGGCTGCAGACTTTGTTATTATGGACGCCCCTATGGGTGGCCAAGGAGAAACTGCTCTTGATGCATTTGCAGCAGGTGATATTGTTGGCATTTCTATGGTTATCATTGATGGCAAAGTAATGTGCACAACAAGTAGAAATACTCCTCCTGCAACGAAAAAAGCAGAAAAATAGTACTGTAGGGCATACTTATGTAAGCCCTAAGCCATTTAGTAAATAAAGAGACAAAAAATATGATAAAAATAAACCTTGAAACATGTAGGGGCTGTAATATTTGTGTAAAAAACTGCCCTATCGACGCAATTGAACTAAAAGACAAAAAAGCCTACACAAAAGAAAACTGCGTTTCTTGCGGTATTTGCGCAAGAGTGTGTCCCTTTAAATCAATAACAAAAATAGTTGATGAAACTCAAGAAGGATACAGTGTTTGTACAAACTG
>CAYJLT010000050.1:0-13739 GCA_964371295.1 uncultured Treponemataceae bacterium | reverse complement strand
AAATATTGAACCTGCTTCAATTGAAAGTGCTTTAGTTATTAGCGAATACATTGAAACTCCAGTAGTTCTTGGCCAAGATCAAAAATATTTAGCTGCACTTATTGTACCTTCAAAAGACAATATTGAAACATATGCTAGCGAAAACAACATTGCGTACAATACTTATGAAGATCTTCTACAAACAAAAGAAATTATATCACTTATTAGGGCTGAGCTTGATGCTAGAATTGTAGAAGAAGCTGGATTTAGACCGTATGAGCGCATTAGTAAATTTGCCATTTTGCCTGAAAGTTTCCAAGTTTCAAAAGAGCTATCAGCTAAACAAGAAATGATGAGACATAAAATTGTAGAAATTTACAAAGACAAAATTGATCCAATGTTCTCATAAAAAATGATACACAAAAAAACGGCATTCGTGCCGTTTTTTTGTGTTTATATATACTAATTTAATCAGTATTACTTCCCATAATGTATATTCTGTCTACCTACGCAAATAAATATAATTTTCCTCCTACTCTGTACTAACATACTGGAATATCACTTCACTATCTTTTACTTCAGCAATTATTGTTCCCAAAACGTCCGTTCTAAGTATATTGATATTATTTTTGTTAAGTATATCTAGCACTTGGCTGTGTGGATGACCGTATCTATTATTCTTTGCAGTGCTAATGATAGCATACTTAGGATTAACCTTGTTTACAAACTCTAGTGATGTTGAAGTTCTTGAACCATGATGACCCACCTTAAGTATATGAGAAGTGGGAAATTTATCAATATATTCTATTTCGAGATCTGATTCTAAATCACCAGTAAACAGAAATTTTATTCCATTGACATCTAAAGTACTTATTACTGAATTTTGATTATTGTCATCCCTGTCATCTACAACCTCAATTATATTAAACACTATATTATCACTTATAGCAATCTCCATGTCAAAATCATTAAGAAACACTACCCCTATTTCATTCAAAACTGCATTAATGTAGTCGTTATACGTCTTTGTAGTGTGTTTTTTACCACTATCAATAACTGTTCCAACTGAAAAACGTTTTAAAACAGTATCTAAGCCGCCTATGTGGTCTGCATCAGGGTGAGTTGCAACTATTAGCTCCAACGTTCCATGGATATATGGGCTAATGTAATCTGAAACATATTCTCCATAATGATTATTTCCACCATCTATGAGTATTTCATAGTCACCAGAATCTATAAAAATGCAATCACCTTGTCCAACATCTATAAAATGTACGCGAGTGGTTGCTTCATCTGTTTGTGAGAATAAAAATAGTGAACAATTTAAAAGGAACACTGTAGTAAATAACAAATACCCTTTAATAAAAGTCCTCCAGGAACGAATTGCTCATAAATATGTCTATTTTAATCGACATATTTACAACCTTTCTAGTTTTTTAGTAAATCTTTATGTAGATTTGCTATAATATTATATGCATCAAAGTAATTGTAATATGTATCAGTATTATCTTCTTTACTCTTAGCGTACATCTCCACTCTTGTTATGTCAACGCAGCGATATATGGGCTCATTGAAATACGTTTGAATGCTATCCCTAAAGGGTCTATCAACTGAAAAAGGCAACGTAATATCAAGTACATTCTTATTTTCATTGTATCTGCATATAAGGGAAGGTAAATGTTCACTCTGTTCAATAAACCTGTTCACTCGTTCTTTATCCTGTAGAAATGTATATGTATATTTTGATCCCCATAATAATGATGCTAATGATTCACGCTTTTTTTTATTTGAAACGGGATAAATAAAAACATTATCTATTATAATGTTAGAAGGAAGTTTTTTTTGAAGTCTTTCTTTAAAATCAGAGTGCAATATATCAGCGCTTAAAATTGCAGAAGCAACCTCCCCTTTTGATTTAATTCCAAGTGATAAACTTGATGCTAACTCAAATCTTGGAAGCGGATTAAAGCCATTGGTATACATAATTGGTAGTTTACTTCTCATAAATGCCTTATGAAAGCTTTCAACGAGTGCAAGATGTGGTAAGTATTCGCTACCACCTTCTTTTTTAAATGTAAAGATTGCACGCCAGACTACTTCGACATTTTGTTCTGCCTCGCTCTCAATAGGCTGTGAGACACGAATATCAGCCAATAGAGCTTGTTTTTTCTCATTACTAATAGTTTGTGTCAAAATCTTTATTGATCCCTCTGCGGTACCTCTACAGAGCCCACAATGGTCATCACAGATAGGTTTACAAATTGGACTTCTCATCTCCTTAATAGATTTTTCCCATTCTGCTTTATAATACTTTTTACTTGTCCCCAAATTTATCTCGTCCCATGGTAGCTCTTCATCTAAAGAACGAAAGCTACAAATCTCTTTTTCAAAGTTGCAATCATATTTTTTTTCTATTCCTTTTATGGCATTTTGCCATAAATCTTTTTGTATGTGGTCATCCCATGCATCTAGTCTACAGCCATTTTTGTATGCAGAAAGTATTATATCCCCTACCCGTTCATCACCTCGTGAAATTAAACCTTCTATGAAAGATACAAATTGGTTATGTGTACTTGTTCTAAATTTACCTTTTGGAAGACTATTTCGTATGTAGAAAAGCTTTTCTCTTGACTGTTCTTGAGTAAGCTGCGAAGCCCATTGATATGGTGTATGTGGCTTAGGAATAAATGTTCCAATATTTACATTACATTGTATACGAGTTTTTTCTTGTATATAAAGCATAAAATCTACAATTGCTTTTTCTTCGGTACCTTCTGAGCCCACAATATAGTTACTGTTAACATTATAATCATGTCCTAATGCGTGCACTCCCACAGGAAGTCCAACCATAAAGTAAAACTTAGCTTTATTCCATCCGCGCTTTTTTGCATTCATAATAATATCAAAAAGCTTTTCCTCATATACTTCTTTGTTTAATGAAAACTGCCATGCTTCAATTGGAGTTTCTACAGCAAAAGTTAATCCACTTTTTCTCGTTTGGCTAAGACTTTCAAGAACCGGTAAAGTAAAACTACTTACTTTTAGCGAAGGTAACTGAAATGATATTTTTCTTGATTTATATTTTGCTGTTAGAATTTCAAGTAACGCATCAACATCAGCATAGTCTCCTGAGGAAAGCGATGTTAAGCTAATTTCTTTATAACCTGCAACATTTACAAGCTCATCAACCTCTGCTAGAATAATGTCTAAGTCTTTCATTCTCTGAGGTCTATAATATATGCCTGCATGACAAAATCGGCATCCATTTGGGCAGCCTCTCATAATTTCTACAACACCATGATCTTGAACAGGTTTTATTGATGGCAACGGGTAATATGCTGGTATTGAAGCTACCTGTCCAAAGTCTTTTTTTATTGCTCTAACGGCCTTTTTTCCTTTTATCCATACGCTCGGATGTTCTGTAAAGGCTTGTAATAAGTCTTTTCGGTTTGCACCACTTTTCTTTAAATCTTTAAGGTGCTCAATGAGGTCGAATAACTCATCTTCGGCTTCACCAATAAAAATAGCATCAAAAAACTTAGATAATGGAGCAGGATTTGTGACGCCACATCCTCCTGCAATTACAATTGGGTCGCACTCTGTTCTATCCTTAGCTAATAATGGGATATGTCCTAATTCAAGTATTGATAATACGCTAGTCATGCCGAGTTCATAGCCAATTGAAAATCCTAGCATGTCAAGATTTTTTAGTGGAATACCTGTTTCCAACGTATATAAGGGTATATTTTTTCTAATTAGCAAGTCTTCAAAGTCTTTTTCAACTGCAAAAACTCTTTCACAAGAGATGTCATTCCGTGCATTTAGTCCATTATAAATAATTTTTACTGCTTGATTGCTCATGGCGATTTCATAAAGATCGGGAAATGAAATTCCAAAAGTGAAGCTAGCTTTAGTATTTACAATTTGTCCAAACTCCCCTCCTAAATATCTAGAGGGATTTTGAATAGACTGTAACTCTGTACCAATTGCAGATAAGGGATGTATTGCGTTAATAATTAAGCCGCCTGTAATAAATATTTTTTAATAAACCAACTGCAATCATTCCCGTCCAAAGAGAAGATCCTCCATATGATAAAAAGAATAGTGGTATACCTGTTATTGGCATAACTCCCATTGCTACTCCTACGTTTACTAAAAAGTGAAAGAAAAACATTGTTAATATTCCAACAACAATAAAATAGCCATAAGAATTTTTAGTATTTTTCATAATAAACAAAATTCTAAAAAAGAAAACCCCAAACAAAAGGAATACAAATGTAATCCCTAAAAAACCAATCTCTTCAGCTAAAATACTAAAAATGAAGTCAGTGCTTTGTTGAGGTAAAAACCTATAATGGCTTTGTGTTCCTTGTAAAAAACCTTGTCCTAGAAAACCACCAGAACCTATTGCTATTTTTGATTGAATTATGTTCCACCCTGCACCAAGAGGATCAATGTCCGGGTTTAAGAATACAATAAGTCTTTTAATTTGATAATCTTGTAGAATCATCCCACCAAAAATTGATGCAATAAAAGATGCGGTCAGAACACCAAAAATACATGAAACCCAGTAATAATATCGATGCTTGTATAAAAACAAACCAACGATACCGATAAGCGTAATAGAACCTAGTGCAACAATAACAATTAATCGTAGCCTGTTTTCAACTAATATCTGTGATAGTGCTATAGTATTATGAAATATTTCCTCATTTAAAATAGGTAAGATTGTTAATAATAATGAAATTGCACCAGTAGTAACAATCATCACTATATATCTTATTGGAATTCCAGCGGCAAAAATCATTGCTAAAAAAATGGGCAAATATACACTTGCTGTTCCCATATCGGGCTGAATCAAAATGAGTCCAAGCGGGACTGCCATAATTGCTAGAGATATAAAAAAACGCTTTAGAGGTAGTGTTTTTTGTGATCGGTCAAGGTACCAAGCTAAAAAAAGTATGTAGACAACCTTTCCAAGTTCAGAGGGTTGTATACCAAAGCTACCAATTCCTAGCCAACTTCGCGCACCATTAACGACGCGTCCAAATAAGTAGGTGTATATTAATACGAGTAAAAAGACTATAAAAACTACTGGTATAGTTCGTGAAAATCGCCTATAGTCAAAAGCTGCGCATACCATCATTAAAATAAAGCCTGTACCTGCAAATATAATCTGACGAATATATTCATTCGAAACAGAAACACCGTCAGAGTTGACACTTGATGAATATATAAAAAAAATGCCAATTGTAACTAGTGCAAGAACGGGAAAAAAGAGAATAAAATCAAAAAGTCTAAAAACTAACGGCTTTTTCATAACTACTCAACACGTCCAACTGGCCTTTGTAAATACTGAAAACCAAGCGTAGCAATTGCTTCATCATATGTTTGATCTGCAAAAATGCCTTGATAAATAATATTAGAAGCATACGGTGCCCACCACTCCCACTCATTTGCTGCTTCTACTATTACACAAACTACTACAGACTCATTCTCGCTGGCGTCAAATGGGTGCCCATATGAAACAAACCATGAGTGCCAACTATCATCATAGCCTGCAACCTCAGCAGTACCAGTCTTTCCCGCTATTTTCACTAGTTGATTTCGCATTGGAAATTGGACAGACCCATCTGAGACAGTATAACGTAAGTAGTCCTTTAATGTTTTCCATGTATTTTCTGAAAGATTTGAGCTATGTAGTATGTTTGGTTCAACCGTTGTCACAGCTTGTCCTGTAATTGGGTCTCTAACTTCCTTAAGCAAATGAGGTTCATAAACTATACCTTCATTAACAATCATTGCCATTGAGTTCGCAACATGTAAGGGTGTTACCGTTGTGTAACCTTGTCCGATTGATAAATTTAGCGTATCACCACCTAGCCATTTTTCATGAAAACGTCGTTCTTTCCATTCAGGAGTTGCTACAAATCCTGACCGTGTGTTGGGTAAATCAATGTTTAATGGATACCCATACCCAAACACTTCGCTATACTCAATAATTTTTTCTACACCAAGGTAATCTCTGCCTGCAGTCCAAAAATATACGTTACATGAATCAGCAAGTGCATCACGAAGAGTTTCATATCCGTGTCCTGGTATACCTACGTGACAGTGAAAATCCCTGCCCCCATACTCTAAAAGCCCCTCACACTCTATTGCTTTAGTGAGAGGTAGCTCACCTTCTTCAATGATTGCTGCAGCCATTATTGATTTAAATGTTGAAGCTACGGGATACTCTGCATTCACAGCTCTATTTAAAAATGGATTATGCTCATCCTGCAACAAACGAGTATATTCACTTGCATAATCTTCTGTACTAAAGATGTTAGGGTCAAAACTTGGATACGAAACCATTGAAATAATTTCGCCAGTACTAGGTTGTAGGACTATTGCCACACCAACTCTTTCACCCAGAGCTTTTTCTGTTAGTTCTTGTATCCTAGAATCTACGGTCAGAACTAAATTCTGACCAGGCACTGGTGCACTGATTACAGGGTCTTCGGAAACCAATCGTCCTCTTACATCAACTGTTCGTGATTCTGTACCGCTTGTACCCTGCAAAATATTGTCATATTGTTTTTCTATTCCCGTTTTACCAATTAGGCTCGTTGATGAATATCCTTGGTTATATAACACTTGTAACTCTTCACGAGTAATATCACCTACATATCCTACTACATGCGACATTGATGTAGAAAAAGTATAATTTCGTACAGGCTTAAGTCTCCATGAAACCCCAGGTAAATCTACAATATTTTCAGCAATATCTGCAATAGTATTAAATGAAACTGATGCCTTTATCTCTGTTTCTGTAAAAGCATTTCTCATACTTGGTGGTACTTTTTCTTCAATTTCTGTTTTTGACATGTCTAAAAAACTTGATAGTCTTACGAGTACGCTGTCAAACCTTTCGGTAGGTATTTCTGCAGGTGTTATATCAACTGCCCATGAATCATTATTTGTTGCAATAGGTAAAATTGCGTTTCTATCAAAAATCTCACCCCTGTTAGCAGGAATTACCTTAACCTTACTAGAAATAAGTTCAGACTGTATTCGATAATCAGATCCTTCTATGATCTGCATAGAAAATAAGCGTAGTAGATATACCACTATAGTGCAAACAATTATTGCTGAAAATACTATAACTGTCTTAAATTTTGAAGTAACATCTTCACTTTCACTTCTAATGTAATCACTATTTTCACTCATTAATATGGCTCCGGTCTAAAATCTGCAGACAAAACAGTAAACTTTGATAAGACATAAAAGATTATAGGAGAAAGAAGAGCATTAAAAAGACATTCAAACCATAAAACATTTGTAAACAAAGAGTATAGCATTATTTTTCCGGGATAAAAAAAGGAAACAATAAATATAATCAATGACTTTGCAAACGTTGTAGTAAAGCCCAAAAATATGGGTATTAGTAGACCTTTTGAGTTAATATTTAGATGTAACACGCCACTAAGAAACCCCAATATAGAACGAACAAGCGCATTAAGCCCAAAAGGTGCTGCACTCAAAAAATCTATTAACAACCCCGATGAAAACCCTGTTAATTGACCAACGGTAGAACCATTTTTTAATCCAATGTAGAGTGTAACAATAAGCATTATATCAGGGCTTGTAGGTAAAATATACCAATTCGAGATTGCAGCTGCTTCAAACAGTACTACAGAAATTATTAAAATAGCTAAAGCAATTATTTTTTTCATCACAAGGCCCTTACATCTTGTGTCGTTTCATTTAATGTACTTGAATCAACAATTATAACTTCCTCTAAGCGCGCAAAATCTATGGTTGGAATGATGGAAATAATTAATGAACTGTCATAATCAACACTGTTTATACCAGAGATTGTGCCTATAGTTGTTTCACGCATATAATTATCATTCTCTCCAGAAGTAACAATTGTGTCCCCATACTGTAGGTCATCCATAACTCTCTTTTTTATATAATTGAGCGTTAAGGTCCCATCAGATGATCCATTGCCACTAACTAGACCTAAATCACGTGTGTTCTGTATTCGAGCTGAAACATGAGAATTAAAATCATAAATTGGCATAATAAAGCTTGTATACAAGCCAACTGTGATTACTTTTCCAACAAGTCCCACGTTACCGTTCTGTATTGCTATAACTGGCATGTTTTTTTCAACGCCATGTCTACTACCTTTATCCAGTGTTATTCCAGAATACAAGCTTTCAGGATCTCGTCCTATTATTCTTGCGGTTGTAGTTTTATATGAATATGTTTGAGTAAACCCCAATAATTCAGTTAATCGATCATTTTCTTTTCTGATTTCTGCATTCGACCGCTGTAAAAATTCATAATCTTCTACTTTTTCAGAAAGTATTTGATACTCTTCTTGAAGCGTTGACAATGCTCGAATAGCAGTAAAGGTATTTTCAATACCATCAACAACTGCAAAAACACCTCTTTGTGCTCCTGAAAAAATCGAAAAACCTAATGCTTTAAAGTTTAATACAAACACTCCAGTCGATGCAGTTAAAAGAATACCTGATATCATCACAAGACCAACAAGAAGTTTTAGAGAAAATTTTAATGAATGTGTAGCATGTAAGGTGTTATCCATAAACCGTGCTATTAGTTGTTTAAGCTATCATAAACGCTTCTATCGGTTGTCATGTCTTTTTGAATTTCAAAGGACATGCCTGCACCCACAGCAACACACTCTAATGGAGATTCCACTAAAAATACTGGAACACCTGTTTCTTTTGAAATAAGTTTGGGTAATCCTTTTAACAATGAACCACCACCTGTCATAACAATACCACGCTCGACAATATCAGCAGCTAGCTCAGGGGGTGTTTTACCTAAAGTTAGCTTAATTTCTTCAACTATTTGCGTTGTAGGATCTTTTAGTGCTTCTCTTACTTCGACAGAATCTATTTCAAGTCTCCTTGGCAAGCCTGTAATTGCATCTGTTCCCTTAATCTCCATTTTTTCAATGATTTTTTCAGGGGAAGCATTCCCTATTTCAATTTTCAATCGCTCAGCAGTTTGTTGTCCTATAATGAGGCTGTGCTCGCTTCTAACATATTTTATGATTGCTTCATCAAATTCATCACCACCAATTCGAATAGAGCTTGTTACAACCATACCGTTAAGTGATATAACTGATACTTCAGTTGTTCCGCCACCAATATCGCACACCATGTGTCCAGCCGGTTCATGTATTGGTATTCCAGCTCCTATAGCAGCTGCCCTTGATTCTTCAATAACACTAACTTCCTTAGCACCTGCTTTCATTGCAGCTTCAATTACAGCACGTCTTTCAACTTCAGTAATACAACTAGGTATACCAATTTTCATGCGAACTGATTTTATAACTTGGTACTTCGGAATTATTTTTGACACAAAATAGCGAATCATTTTCTCTGTACTGTTAATATCAGCAATAACACCATCTGCGAGAGGTCTAATTGCAGTTATGTCACCAGGTGTTTTCCAAAGCATTCTTTTAGCTTCAGCCCCTACAGCTAAAATTTGACCAGTACCTTTTTCTACGGCTACTACTGAAGGTTCATTAATTTCAATGCCCTTTCCAGGAACATATATCAGAGTGTTACATGTTCCTAAATCCATTCCTATGTCTGTCGTAAATCTATCAAAAAGACCCATTGTAAAATACTCCTCATCGCTTTTATATCATTTTTAATCGTGCGCCCTGATGGTTAATTTCTATTTCTAAAGTTCTCCGCCATTGCGCTCGTGCTTTAACTGTATCACCTTGATACTCATATATTAGGCCTAAGCCGTAATGTGCATCTGCAGAAAGTTCATTTACAGACAATGCATAATCGAACTCACTTTGTGCCTCAGTATACTTTTCTTCTGAAATGTAAATCTGACCCAGTAAATTAGTACACTGTACAATATAGTCTACATTCTTGCTTTCCGTCTTCACTCTCTGTAAGTATGGCTTCGCTGCATCATAGTTTTCTTTTTTATAATACTGCTCTGCAAGTGCTACGTGCAAAACATCTGAGTCATTAACCAAAAGTGCTTCTGTAAAATATGCTATACTCTCTTCTGTCATGTCTAAAGAAGAATAACTAAGCCCCAAATATTCATATATATCATTAGCATTATACCCATTATTATGCGCACTATGCAAGTATTTAATTGCAAGATCTGAATAAAAATAATACGCAGAAAGTCTGTTTTTATGAAAATATGCCTTGCCAAGCATATATTCAAGCTGTGGAATAAGAGATGCTCGAGCATTTAAAAGTGCAAGTCGAAGTGAATTGATAGCTTCATCAATGTAGTTATGTACGACAACAGAACCTGTACTTGATAAGGCTAAGTAAAATGATGAATATCCTAGGTAAGTGAGAGCCATATTATTAAACGGTAAAACATCTAAAATGTCATTTGCGTGGTTATACGTTCCTACATAATCTTCTTTATTCCATAATTCCTCTAGCAGTGATAAATCTGGTGCATTTGATACTCTATTCAAAATTGAAAATGTTAATCCAGTAATAACTGATATAGACAACAAAAAAAGAACAACAATTAAGAGAAACCGCTTTTTGCTAACTGATTTCTTTATTCGAAATGGCGATTTCTTAAAGCTACTTTTTTGAGAAGAAATTGGAAATTTTTTTTTGAAAACTGAAACATGTGAATTTTGTTTTTTCATATCCTCCCTCAAAAAAACAGAAGAGACTGTAAGCCGGATTCTGTATGTAATTATAAAACTACATTGTAACCATCTATCTTGATTATACATTGCTGTATAACTCTAGCGGTCTACCCGTAACACATGAGTCGGATACTCAGTTACTGCTTAACCTTGCTCCGGATGAGGCTTGCCATTCAATATTTGTTACCAAATACTAGGTGAGCTCTTACTTCACCGTTTCACCCTTACCCTATTGGGCGGTTTGCTTTCTGTTGCGCTCTCTATTACATGAAAACATGCATCCGGTTGTTAACCGGCATCCTATCCGATGGAGCCCGGACTTTCCTCGATATATTTCAATCGCGGTTACATCTCTTCTGAAAAATTATTCTTCAAAATCCATTTCTGATAATGCTGGTGAGTCTGAAACAGATCTCGAATCTTCATCTTCATCTTCGCTTTCATCATCAGAAAAATCATCTTCTTCAAAACCTTCTAAACTGCCAGTATCATCAAATTGGAAAAAATCGCTATCGCCATCTTCTGGTTCTTGATAAAATAAAATCCTACTACAATATGGGCAAAAGTGTATTTGATCACCATTGTGAACTTCATTTGCAAACTGTGCAGGTAGAATCATATGACAGCCCTCACATACATTTCCTTTTACAGCAACAATTCCTGTTTGTTTATTTTTAATAATTCTTTCAAACTTAAATACTATATCTGAATCAATGCCTGGAATAAGTTTTGCTTCTTTCTTTTCTAAGCTATCAAGCTTCTTTCTCATACTTGCAATTTCTTGTTCTAATAATTCCTTACCTTCATTTAGTTCCTTTTCTTGACTCTTGATTAGTTTTTCATCTTGTTGTAAGTTATCATTAAGTTCAGCAAGGTTCTTTTCTTCTCTGTGCAATTCTTTTCTTACATTCTGTTCTAAATCTGTTGAATCTTTTATTGCTTTTTCTAACACTTCGTATTCGCGATGAGTAGAAATGCTTTCCATATTTTTCTCACCCATTTCACGTGCTGACTCTGCTTCTGCTAAATCAGCTTTGAGTTTTAAAACTTTAGCTCTCACTTCTTCATACTCTGTGTTTTTTACAATAAACTCTTTCTTTAATCTTGCAAGAAGCTCGTCTTGTACAGAAAGCTTTTTCGGAGAATTTTCAATTTCTTGTTCAATTGAGTACTTCTGTGCTAGAATGTCTTGTAATGTCTTTAATTTGTCAAAAATACCAGTCATGTTAAACTTTTACCTCATACTACTTTATACAATAAAATAATTTAATTGTCTATATAATCCCTTAATCCACTTGCTCGCCTTGGGTGACGTAATCGTCGTAATGCTTTTGCCTCAATTTGGCGAATTCGCTCACGTGTTACATCAAAGTATAGTCCCACTTCTTCAAGGGTTAAAGAATACCCATCTTTAAAACCAAATCTCATTTCTAGCACTTCTTGCTCCCTTTCTGGTAGTGTAGAAAGGACGCTTTGTACCTGCTCTTTTAAGAGAATATAGGAAGTTCGTGATGAAGGATTCTCAACTTCCTTATCTTCAATAAAGTCACCCAATAAGGAATCTTCTTCCTCGCCAACAGGCTGATCAATTGAAACAGGTTCTCTTGCTACATTATTTACTGTTTTAACGCGCGATACTGGCCAACCAAGCTGTTCTGCAACCTCATCATCAGTTGGTTCTCTACCCAACCTTTGCAGTAGCTGTCTTGACTCTCGTACAACTTTATTAATATTTTCAATCATATGAACAGGTACACGAATCGTTCGTGCTTGATCAGATATGCTTCTCGTAATTGCTTGTCTTATCCACCATGTCGCATATGTTGAAAACTTAAACCCTTTATTGTATTCAAATTTTTCTACTGCCTTTATTAGGCCAATATTACCCTCTTGAATTAAGTCAAAGAGTTGCAATCCCCTATTTGTATACTTTTTTGCAATAGAAACTACAAGACGTAAGTTTGCATTTATAAGGCGATTTTTTGCCTCTTCCATCATTTTTCGTCCTGTGTCAATCTCCTGTGTCATTGAAAGTATCTCTTGTACATCATTTTCAAATTCATATTCTAGCTTTCGAAGCTTTCTATCAATTTTTTGAATTTGTGTATATACTTCTCTAATTTCATCTGAAGTTATGCCTAACTCTTCTTCAAGCTTGTTTTTTTCTGATTTAATTGCTAATCGTTTTCCAAGATTTCGTAATCCTGCAAAATCAGCAATGCGCAATTCTTTAGCTTTTCTTTCTTTTCGTTGTCTAAATTCAGCAATTCTAACCTTTGCTTCAATAAATCTTAAAGAAAAACGTTCAATTTCTTCAGATTTAATGTCAATATTTTGTAACTGCGTAAGAATTTTATTTCTAACTGCAATAAGATTTTCATCATCAAAAATATTTTTAGAAGGATCAGCATCATAAAGATGTTTTTTAAGCTGTGTGTATTGCTTTAAATCAGGTAAAATTGGCTTAAGAAACTCTCCATATGCAACTTTAAGTCTTCTTTTTTCTGACATTTCCTCATTAATTTCTTTGCGAGGTCGCCCTGTCTCGTTTACATCAATTTTTGTATATGCTTTTTGTGCCAAGGAATAGAATTCTGGTATCATCATACCAGAGCGCTTTATAACATCTTTTATTATATTTTCGCCACTTTCCATTTTTTTTGCTAATACTACTTCCTGCTCCGCAGTTAAAAGATGCTCTTTTCCAATTTCACGCAAATATAATCTAATAGGATCATCACTTTTGGCGTCTTTTTCATTATATACTAATTTTTTTCGATCCTTTGTTTTTATGTCTTCAGATGAATCGTTTTCAAAATCTTCTTTGTCTACTAGGTCTTCATCGTTATCAAAAAAAGCATCTTCTTCAAGTAATTGAATTTTATTTTGTTGTAATAAAACCAAAACTTCTTCCATTTTATTGGAGTTAATCAAATCAGGCGGTAAAAAATTATTTACATCATCCCAATTTATTACTTTTTTTTCAATACCGAGTTCAATAAGTCTTGTTACGGCTGGATCTAATAGTACTGGCTGCTCTTGATCTGACATCAATGCCCCTTATAATTTATTTAATTCAAAA
>CAYJLT010000049.1:0-13780 GCA_964371295.1 uncultured Treponemataceae bacterium | reverse complement strand
TGGCAAAGTTTGGCTATTTATCCCCATTTGCTGGCGCTTGGCTACCAGTTGTTGTATTTATAGGTATAAGTATCGCTTTATTGCGTTTTGCTCGTACGTAATTCTGCCGATAATAGAATAGGTATTTAGAAGGATATTGTTTTAATGAAAGATATTTATACTTGTACACATGAAGATACAACAAGTAAAGCGCGCTGTGGAGTGCTTTCACTTCCACATGGTGAAGTAAAAACTCCAGTATTTATGCCAGTAGGGACAAATGCAAGTGTAAAAGCAGTCACAAAAGATGATTTAGAAGAAATAGGGTTTGATATAATTCTTGCAAATACATATCATTTGTATTTAAGGCCAGGTGGAAATATACTAGAGAAAGCAGGTGGACTACACGGTTTTTCATCTTGGAAAAGAAATTTTTTAACTGATTCAGGTGGCTTTCAAGTATTCTCTTTAAGTCCATTTAGAAAAATAACTACTGATGGTGTGAAATTTCAAAGCCATATAGATGGTTCTAAACATTTTTTAACTCCAGAATTTATTGTTAACATACAAACACAGTTTAATTCTGATATTCAAATGCAACTTGATGTTTGTACTGGATATGGCATAACAGAAAAAAAAGCAAAAGAAGCTTTATATATCACACATCTCTGGGCAGAGCGTGCAAAGGACACGTGGCTACAGCGGAGGGAAGAGGGCTATGAAGGGCACCTATTTCCAATTGTGCAGGGAAACTTTTTTAAAGACCTTCGTAAAGAAAGCGCAGACTTTGTTTCAAACTTAAATCTTCCAGGAATTGCGATAGGTGGGCTTTCAGTAGGTGAGCCATTTGATGCTTATTGTGAATATTTATCATATACTATGGAAATACTACCAAAAAATAAGGTTCGTTATGTAATGGGGATAGGAACTCCTGATTACATCCTTGAAGCAATTTCTCATGGTGTAGATATGTTTGACTGTGTTCTTCCTACAAGAAATGCCCGCAATGGATCATACTTTACAAAAGATGGACCTATTGCAATTAAGAAAGTTCAGTATGAAGATGATTTTTCTCCTATAGACCCAGAGTGCACATGCAAAATTTGTAAAAATTATACACGCGCTTATCTTAGGCATTTATATAAGAATAATGAAATTGCAAGTTCAATGCTAGCGAGTTATCATAATCTTGCTTTTTTACATAATATGATGTCTGAAGTACACAGTGCGATTAAAGAAAATAAGTTTGATGAATATAGAAGAGCTTTTATGAAGCGTTATTCTGCTTCAAAGGTATAAACAAACTATTATTTGGAGATACGATGAAATATAATAAAATTATAATTATACTATGTTTAATATATAGCCAAAGTATGTATTCTCAACCGCTAAGACAGGGCGATGTTATAGCAGAAAATACAACAAACGAAGAAAAGTCTGAAAGTGAAAACATAACCACTGAATTACCTGAAATAGTAGAAGTAAAGGAAGATGTGCAATCAGAAAGGGAGCAGCGTTTGGATATACTGCTGTATGGCCTAGATAGTGAAGTGAGCAGTTTGGTTTCTACATTGATTTCTGAAAAAGATGATACATATACGCAAGAACTGTCTGAAATATTCGAGAGTGCACGAAATACAACATTAAAAGATGGTATTATTACATATTTTAGAGAGCTTGAAGATGAGTCTCTAAAGGAATATGCCCTTTATTTATTAGAAGATCCCTACGATGAAAAAAATTCCACTGTTAATGCCTTAATACAATATGTAGGTGAGCTTGGTGTTGAAGAAGCAGGTCCTCTGTTAGTAAATTTAATTGATAGTGATCAATCTGCTTATTTTAATTCGGCTATTTCTGCTATTGGAAAAATAGGGGGCAGTGATGAAGCCCTATTTTTAATTGAGTACCTAGAAAATGATTTAACGACCGGAGAAAGGCAGAATGTTGTAAGAGCTTTAGCAGATCTAAAAGCAGTTGAAACATATGATATGCTTGTAGAAATGGTCGAAAATGAGGATGAAAATTCTTATGTCAGAATGTATGCTGCAGAAGCTATTGGTAATATTGACCCTGAAGCGTCAACTCAGATTCTAGTTGATCTGTATGATTCTACAGACCCCAATTTACGTGAATATGCGGTTAAAGGACTTAGTATTAATACAAGTGAAGATGCTACTGAACTAATACAAAATGCGCTAAAAGATGATCACTATAAAGTACGCCTACAGGCATTAGATGCTATAGAAAAGCAGGAATTAAAAGAAGCAAGTGCAGCTATATTATACAGAGCAAAAAATGACACAGAAGTAGTTATTAAAAATAAATGTTATGATTTATTAGCTTTATTTAACTATAGTGCAGGAATAGACTATATGATAGAGCTATTAGAAGGATTAGTTGTAAGTGATACCGTAAAGGCAAATGTTTCAAGTTCGCTTCTCAAATATGACATAAATAAAGGTGTAGATGCTGTAATTGTTCTTGCATTAAAAGTGGTTACAGATGATAAAAAGAAAAACCTACGATATGCCTTGGGTAAAGAGTTCGCAAAATATGAAAGTTCAAAGTATGAAAAGGTTTGTGAAGCATTTCTTTTAAGTAAAGATGTTGCAACTCAAGGTACAGGTTTAGATATTTATAAAAAGAATCCGTATCTTAGTCTACGAAGCACTGTTCAATCATTAACAGAAGGTGATGTTGCTAATAGCATAAAAGCAAAAGCAAAGACAATATTGGAAGGATAAGCAATCTATATAAAATCATAAAAAAAAGCACCAAGTGGTGCTTTTTTTTATGCTCTAGAACTTCGCTACTTTTATTTCTTTTACTTCATAGGAATGCTTAACCTCATTTATTTCAAAATCAAGATTTTGACCTTCTTTTGAATTAAGAATTGCATGGCCTAAGGGTGACATATATGAAATAATCTTATTATCTGGATCTGATTCCCATGGACCAAAAATTGTAAACTCTTCTGTTGTATTTGAAATCTTATTTAATAAAGTAACTGTATTCCCAAATCCAACTTGTGCAACTGTAACAGTTGAAGGATCAAACACTTGAGCTTTTTCAATTTCATCTTGCAATCGACCAGCAATATTGTCAAGTTGACTTTGCTTTTCTTTTGCAGCTTTATATTCTGCATTTTCTCTCAAGTCACCCTGTGCTAAAGCTTCGCCAATCTCTTTTGAATTTTCTGGTATTTCAACATTAACTATGTGCTCTAACTGCTGCTTCTTTTTGTTGAGCATTCCCAGTGTAACAATTAAACCACGTGGCACAACGGTTTTTTCTTCAATTGCATTATGAAATTTGAAGTTAGGGTGCTTTTCAAGTATTCTATTTCTAACTGTTTGTTTAATTGCCGGGTCTAAGTCTTTTACATCATTTATAACGGTGTATAAACGTGTAATAGTATCTGCATCATTTTCAAGCATATAATTTATAAGTATGTTATCTTTAAATAAAATCTGTTGAATATTTCTTATAATTTTTTTGTTTTCAGTTGTATCATGCTGATTTGCAATCTCTCTAAAACATAAATTCATAATTCTTATTAAAGTAATGAGCTGCTTTTCAAATGTGATTTCTGCATCTATAAACCAATCTTCAGTTTGAGCTTCCTTAAAAAAGAAGATTGCAGCCTCGCGATAATCTCGATAGTTTTCGAAGCTATTTACAATCATTTGTTTGACCAGAGCAGCATGCCCTGCGTTTAACAAAGAAGTTAGCATATCGTGATGTAATACTGTTGGAAATAGTATAACATATTGCTCTGCCCAATTTGGTAAAAGGGACTTTATGCAATGTAAAAAATCTTGCCTTAAAAAGGTATTTTTTGTATCTTTTAGTGCATTGTATAAAGCAACAGGGTTTTCAATGCCTGAATAGAATTGCTCAAATGTCACCCGGCTACCCGGATCAAGATGCTGATGCTCAGCTACTATTCTTCGTATAACTAAAAAAGCTGCAATAGTTTGTTCGTTTACTACAGAGAAAGAGCGTATATGTGCTGCAAAATAGTCAAACATATCTGCAAATAACTCTGACTCTGTATCAGCTTCTTGCGCAAAGCGCATTAAAATATCGAGTCGCATAAAAAACTGCTTTTGAGCTTTAAATTCATTAGAAAGTTTTTCTTCTTGTGAAATTGCTCTTTCTCGAACGTTATACATTGTTATGTCGTTAGGATTTATACCAAATGTTGGATCATTATCAATTTGCTTGCGTGCTGTATTGCTCCAGCTTGTCCATTCGCTTGTCGTTAAAATTGCGGGTACAAGTTCAGCCTTAATGCGTTTAAAGTCGCAGTTATTATCAAAGCTTTTAATAATAGTTTTTAGAGCCCAGATTTTATCTGACTTAACCATTTTAACCAATTCATCCTTTGACTTGGTAGCTTTTAAAACCCAAATATGATCTTTATGTAGAGGTTGGAGTGCATTGACAGCCATCTTTAATGACATATCCCTTGCACCATGTTTTTTTCCAAAATTAATAGAAATTTCATCATTTTCAACTTTTCTTATTAAACCAACGCCCCAAGTTCTATGGAACACGAAGTTCTTTGCATCAAATGCAATGTGTTTTTCGAAGTCACTAATGGCCTCAAAAACATTTCTCCAGCTTTGGTTTAAGTTTGAAACTCTAATATAATCATCTAATTGACTATGCTCTGAATATTTTCCTTTGAAACATTCAACAATTTCTTTTCGTGCCCAAGAATCTTTTTCATCAATATCTAAAATAAGCTTCAGAATGTCAATTGCTATATTCCAATCTTTTTGGTCTTTGTAATATATATACAAATCTTGCATTAATGTGGCACTTCTAACATCAGAAATAGTTTTAGCAATTTTCCTTTGTACAAGTAAGAAAAAATCAATTTCTTCAGGTATTAGTCCTACAAGTTTTGACCAAATTTCTTTTATTTGGTTTTCACTTTTTTTATTTACATATCGTAGCAATGCTTTCTTATAGTAGTCTATGGCATCTTTTTCATTGTTTTCATTCTCATAGTGCTCGGCTAATTGCTTTGCTATATCTGCTTCCTCATAGTCTAGACGCACAATTGTTTCATAAATTTCCCACACACCTTCATTATCATCTTGATTATAGGCATCAGCCAAGGTTCTTAGTGCAAACTTATTACTGTCATCTTCTGCTAATATACTTTCACATAGGTATACAACCACAGAACTTTTGTGATTATCTTGAAAAATATTTATGAGCTCAATAAGTGATGAGTTATCAAGCGTTTTTTTCTTCAGTGCTATCATTCCTGATAAATATAATGCAATGATACTGTGCTTTGTATGGCTTAAATGGTCATCACACAATACTTGTATTTCATCCATGCAATTCTCTTGATGTGCATTTTCAACAACGTTAGCGAGTTCAATAAACTGTGTTTTTGTATAGTTTGTTATTGTTGCCCTGGTCCATTTTTCTTCATTCAGCATATCCTGTACAGATTTTACTAATTTTTCTGACATTTATTCTCCTAGTCTGTTACCGTAAGGTGTTGAAAATATTTATGTGTGGTATAAGTAATTATGTAGTATAAAATAACAACCACTATCAAGAATTATACCATTTTTATAAAAAATACTCAAGTGTTATGAGTAATAACCTTACTATTATTTTTAATACTACTTTGTATAGAGGTCATGAACATCGCTGTCAAGTAGCTTCATTTTTAGTAATATTTCGCTTATTTTTGATCTTTCACCTGTTGTTGTAATATAGTGGTCTATTAGCCAAAAGTAGTGATTAATGAGCTTTGGGACTAGTAAGTCGTTGTCATAATTGTCTTCTTGAAGCTCCTTTTCCAAGGCAAATACTGCTTGACGCAGCTTTCCAGACTCCAGTGCTCTTAATTCTCTTTTTATGTTAAAAACTCCAAAGAGTACTCCATAAACAGGTATCCACTCTTTAAGAATTTGGCCAGTATATCCTTTTTTTACAGTGCTTTCTTTTAATGTTTTATATAATTCTGCTTCTAAAAAAGTATCATTTACATCCTGAGGTGAAATAAAAAATGCTTCTCTAAACAAGACCTTTGCAGTCTTCTCTTCGCCACAGAGAGCGTAGCAATCTCCGAGCTCTGCTAGAATTGTTGCGGAGTTTGGCTGTAAAGAGTTTGCATCTTGTAAAAACCGGATAGCAGTTTCATAATTTCCAAGAGCTTTGTGGCATAGGCCAATTCTACCTAGTAATTCTGCTTTGAGGGACTTGTCACGTTCACTTACCATTCGTTGATAGTTTTCTAAAGCAATTGTAAACACACCACGCTTGGCTGCATATACTGCTTGTGAGAATTTTTTCTCTGATTCACCTACAAATGTAAGAAAACTAGTCCATTCACTTAGAATGTATTCACCTGCTTGAAACTTACTAGACATTTTCTCTTGACGGTCAAAAGCTTCAATCCAATACTTAGCGCATTTAAGTAAAAATATTATTTCTTCACTATCTAAAGATTTTCTAAGTTCTTTTTCGAGTATTTCTTTAGCTCTTTGTGGGTTGCCTTCTTTAAACAGCTCATAAGCAACACCAATACCATCATCAACTTGTATTTGCATTTTTTAAATTATAGCACAAATACATGCTTTAATCAACGCTAAAAGCGATTTAGGAATGCTTACTACTGTGCACTTTGATAAGGTTGAGGATTAAAAACTACTAGTCAATTTACATATATTTTACATTTGCACTCTTTTAGAATTTACATAGGGCTTATATAGTTTAGCTTATTAACGGTGTTGCACAAAGTGAAACACAAATAAAATCAGAATGCTCGCAATTGCGAGATGTGAAGGGAGTTAAAATGAAAAAATTACTATTAGGGGCACTTATTGCAGTGACCACACTAACATTCTTTTCTTGCGCAAAGGCAGACAACGATACTATTTCAGTCATTACGCGCGAAGAAGGCTCAGGTACAAGAGGTGCTTTTGTTGAAATTGTAGGCCTTGATGAAGGAGGAAGTGATAATACGAGCTTAGATGCAATTGTTCATGATGGAACTGGTAAAGTGATAACAGCAGTTCAAAATGACAAAAATGCAATTGGTTATATTTCACTTGGCTCATTAAATGATTCGGTAAAAGGTTTATCAATTGATGGAGTTGAACCAACAGTGGCTAACATTCAAGCTGGTAACTATAAAGTTGCAAGACCATTTAACATAGCATATGGAGATAATTTATCGATGCTTGCTGATGACTTTATTACATTTATTAAAAGTGATGAAGGACAGGCAATTGCAAGTGAGGAAGGGTTTATACCTCTTTATGATAATGGACCATACGCAGGTGGTGTTGCTGAGGGTATGCTTTCAATCGGTGGTTCAACTTCAGTATATCCTTTGATGGAAAAAATTGCTGAAAGTTACAAGCAAAGAAACCCAAATGTAACAATAAACATTGAGGGTATTGGATCTAGTGCTGGTGTAAAGGGTGCAATTGATGGAACATTCGAAATTGGAATGGCGAGCCGAAACCTTAAGGATTCAGAAAAAGCAGAAATAAATGGATTGGAAATTGCACAAGATGGAATTGCAGTAGTGGTAAATACTGAAAACACTATTGAAAATCTTTCATTGGAAGCAGTTAAAGAAATATTCCTTGGAAATGCAACAAGCTTTTCAAGCGTTCAATAATCATTAAGGTATATTGAATGTAGGTAAAGTACTGCCGTATTATTATGGTGGTGCTTTACATGTTTTATAATATCATTATATGTATTCAAGGCTTTATGCCGTGAATACAACTGGGAAACAATGAAAACAACGCAGCTAAAAGAATTAGCATTTGAAAAATTATTTTTGATTACCGCCTTAGTTTCTATCCTTGCGGTATTATTTATTTGTGCATTTTTGTTTGCAAATGGACTACCCGCAATGGGAAAAATAGGGCTTGTAGATTTTTTATTTGGATTGACATGGAAACCTACTAATGATATGTACGGCATATTTCCAATGATAATTGGGAGCTTGTATATTACAGCACTTGCCATTGTTATGGGAGTTCCAATTGGAATAATGACATCCGTATATATGACATTTTTTTGCCCAAAATATATTTATTCGTGGCTAAAGCCAGCGATAAATTTATTATCGGGTATACCCTCAATCATTTACGGCTTTTTTGGTATGACCGTTCTTGTTCCCTTTGTTCGAGACTATATTGGAGGAAACGGTAATAGTATCCTTTCAGCATCTATACTTTTAGCAATAATGATTTTACCAACTATAATAACAATTAGTGAGACTGCAATACGAGCTGTACCTGTAGCGATGTATGAAAACTCTAGAGCCCTTGGAGCAACACATGAAAGGAGTGTTTTTATGGTAGTACTTCCTGCAGCTAAGTCAGGAATTCTTGCATCTGTTGTACTAGGTATTGGACGTGTTATCGGAGAAACTATGGCTGTTATTATGATTGCAGGAAATCAACCTCGTTTAACAGGTGATATATTAAAAGGAATTAGAACTTTGACTGCAAACGTTGTAATTGAAATGAAATATGCCGCAGGCTTGCATGAAGAAGCACTTATTGCAACTGGAGTTGTTTTGTTTGTGTTTATCTTACTTATTAACATGAGTTTTTCACTTATAAAAAATAGGGTTACAACTATATGAAACAAGAATTTTCTTCAAAAATTATTAGAGCACTTGTGTATTCTTCTGCAGTAATTACTATTTCTACCGTCGTGTTTATTATTGGATATGTGTTACTATCTGGTATTGGTCCAATTATAGATGAAATAAATAAGCTCTATAATGACCTACCATCAATTTTTGATGTAAAGTACACTTCAGAAAACGTTTCCCTTGTTCCAGCTCTTGTAAATACTTTTATACTTACTTTCTTGAGTGTGACACTTGCTGCCGTTTTTGGAATTTTTACTGCAATTTACTTGGTAGAGTATTCAAATAATGAAAGCAAACTGGTTCAAATATTAAAACTAACTACTGAAACATTAGCAGGTATACCTTCAATTATCTATGGTTTGTTTGGTAGCATATTTTTTGTAGTATTTTTGCAGTTAGGTATGTCCTTACTTTCAGGAATTTTTACTATCTCAATTATGATTTTACCGCTTATAATTCGCTCCACTGAAGAAGCTTTAAAATCTGTTCCAATTGAATATAGAGAAGCAAGCTTTGGGCTAGGGGCAGGAAAACTAAGAACCATTTTTGTAATTGTTCTACCTACATCAATTAACGGAATAGTAGCTGGTATAATTTTAGCAATTGGTCGTGTAGTTGGAGAAACTGCCTGTTTACTCTATACGGCAGGAACATCACCTAATGTTGGAAATCTTTTTACTACAGGAAGAACCCTATCAATACACATGTATATGCTTACATCTGAAGGACTGTTTGTAAATCAAGCCTATGCAACATCTGCAATTTTGCTAATTATTGTAGTTGGAATGAATATGTTTTCTGCATTTATTGCAAAAAAAATGGTAAAAACAAGTTAACGAGGAAATATGATGAAGATTTCAATTAAGAATGCAAATGTATATTATGGCGAGTCACACGCACTAAAAAATATTAACTTAAATGTAAAATCAAATGAGGTTACGGCTTTTATTGGACCATCAGGGTGTGGTAAGTCTACGCTATTAAAAAGCTTAAATCGTATGAATGATCTTATTCCCTCATGTAAGATTGATGGAGATTTTTTACTCGAAAATGATGATATTTATAAAGATATAAATATAAATACGTTAAGAAAAAGAGTAGGAATGGTATTTCAAAAGCCAAACCCCTTTCCTATGAGCATTTATGACAATATTGCATATGGACCAAGAACACATGGAATAAAGCGCAAATCAATGCTTGATGATATTGTTGAAAAGAGCTTACGTGATGCTGCTATTTGGTCAGAAACAAAAGATACATTAAAAAAGTCTGCATTAAGTTTGTCCGGAGGGCAGCAACAACGGGTTTGCATTGCAAGGGCACTAGCGGTAAATCCAGAGGTTCTATTAATGGACGAGCCAACATCAGCACTTGATCCGATATCAACTTCAAAAATTGAAGATCTTGTACTAAAACTTAAAGAGAATTATACTATTGTTATTGTAACACATAACATGCAACAAGCATTAAGAGTTTCAGATAAAACAGGCTTCTTTTTACTTGGTGACTTAATAGAATTTAATGATACAAATACATTGTTTTCTTTACCTCAAAAAAAAGAAACAGAAGATTATATTACGGGGAGATTCGGATAATGAGTAGTTTAATTGATAATCAAATAAGTTCACTTCATAAAGAGGTTGTTCTTATGGGTAATCTTTGTGAAAATGCAATTGAAAAGGCATCTAAGGCACTTCTCGATTATGATATTGAAAGCGCCCATGAGGCTGTAGCGCTCGAAGAGGAAATTAATAAAAAGGAAAGGGATATTGAAGAGGTTTGTTTAACATTTTTATTAAAGCACCATCCCGTAGCGAAAGACTTACGAAAAATATCCGCAACTTTAAAAATGCTAACCGATTTAGAGAGAATAGGTGATCAAGCAAGAGACATAGCAGAAATTGTGTTGAACAATGATTTATCAGATTATAAAAATATTTCACATATACAAGCATTAGCGGATGCTACTACAAAAATGGTAACCGATATTATTGATGCATACGTAAAAAGTGATATTACTATTTGTGAGAATGTTATTAAGTATGATAACGTGGTTGATGACTTGTTTGATGAAATGAAAGCTGATATAATTAACATTGTGAAAGAAAACATGCATGAAGTTGAAAATGCTATTTTCTTGCTTATGATTGCTAAATACTTTGAAAGGATAGGTGATCATGCAACTAATATTGCTGAATGGGTTGAATTTTCAATTACCGGAATACACAGAAGAGAAGACTAAACATGATTTATTGCGTAGAAGATGAAGCAAATATTCAAGAATTGATAATGTATGCCTTGCGTACTGCAGGGTTTGACGTTGTTGGATGTACGAATGCAAGTGAGCTTGAGAACAGGCTAAAAGAAAACCTCCCACAAATGATTTTACTTGATATAATGCTTCCTGAAAAAGATGGTCTAACCATATTAAAAGAAGTTCGTGAAAATGAGCTAACAAAGCACATCCCCGTAATACTAATCACTGCAAAAACAAGTGAATATGACAAAATAAAAGGGCTTGACCTTGGAGCAGATGACTATATAACAAAGCCAATTGCCGTAATGGAGATGATATCTAGAGTCAAGGCTGTGTTAAGACGCTGTTCTTTTATTAATGAAGAAAGTAGTGATGAAGTTAAGGTTTCAAACATTACTGTCAACAAAAAGAAAAGAACAGTTTTTGTATATGATAAGGAGGTTTCGCTTTCTTATCGTGAGTTTGAGCTGCTTTGTTTTTTAATGGAAAATCAAGGACTAGTTTTTTCTCGTGATAGCCTTTTGACAACCGTATGGGGTTATGAGTACAGTGGAGAGAGTAGGACTGTAGATGTTCACATTCGAACTCTCAGGCAAAAAATTGGTGATGATGGAACCATCATTCAAACAGTTAGAAATGTCGGCTATAAATTTGGAGAAACACTTTGAAAAAGCGAATATTTTATAGTATAACAGGTGTAACCCTAGTTTCAGTTTGCGTTTTTTCATTTTTAGTTTCATCAATTATGTATAACCAAATTTTTGAAAATGAAAAAGAAAATATTCAAATGGAATTTCTACAAATAAAAAATGCACTTTTAGAAAATGAAGTACAATATAACTTTGAAAATATTTTTACTTCTTCGAGGCTAACACTTATTGCAAGTGATGGTACTGTGCTCTATGATAATCGGCGTGACCATACAACTATGGAAAATCATGCAAATAGAAGTGAAATAACAGCGCTATCTACACAAAATAAGGCAGAAAGCACGAGGCTTTCTGCTACTCTTGGTAGTCAAACATATTATTATGCTGAAAAACTAAACGATGATGTAGTTCTACGAATATCGATTACAATTGATAGCATATACTCTATAGTTGTAAAAACAATTCCGTTTATAATTGCTGTTGCGGTATGCATTACTGTGTTGTCTGCCTTTATATCAAGTTATTTAACAAAGAAAATCATAGCACCTTTATATAATATTAACGAGCCTTTATACGATGAGCTCGACTTATTTTATCAAAAAATACGTGGACAAGATCGATTTATTAAAAAGCAAAAACGAAAATTAAACCAAAAGAAAGAAGAGTTTAAGATACTTACAGAAAATATTGGTGATGGTTTTATTTTGCTTGATGATGATAATAAAATTGCCTCAATAAATAAAAAGGCAGTAAAAATATTTAATACTAAAAAATCAAAAGGAATAAAAAGGGATGTACTAGAACTAAGCAGAAATGATGGCTTTATTATGGCAATTCAAAGTGCATATGAGGGCAATAATAGTGAAATAACGTTAGAAATTCATAATAAGGAGTACATACTCCATATTGCACCGGTGAAAAATGAACGCAAAGGTATACAGAAAGTTGTTGGTGTTGTAATTATTGCGATTGACTATACTGAAAAGGCACAAGCTGAAAGAGTACGTAAAGAATTTTCAGCTAACGTTTCTCATGAATTAAAAACACCTTTAACATCAATTTTGGGTTACGCAGAACTCGTAAAAACGGGAATTGCAAAGCCAGGGGATATTCAAAGTTTTTGTGAAAAAATTTATCATGAAGCAACAAATCTATTAAAATTAATAGACGATATTTTAAAAATTTCTCGCTTGGATGAGATGAATGATAAATATGAAAGAGAAGAGGTAAATCTTAAAAATCTAATAGAAAACATTGTGTCACGACTTGAAATTATTGCAGAAAAAAAACATATAGCAATACATACTAATATGGAAGACCTTACACTAACTGGTATACCAAGTATACTTGATGAAACCTTTTACAATATTATTGAAAATGCTATTAAATACAATGTTGACAAAGGGGAAGTGAGCATAACTTTGACAATGAAAGAATCAAATATCAAAGTATGTGTAGAAGACACAGGTATTGGTATTCCAGAGGATAGTATTAAACGTGTTTTTGAAAGATTTTATCGTGTAGACAAGAGTCATTCTAGTAGCATAAAAGGTACAGGATTAGGTCTATCAATAGTCAAGCACGCGGTACATCTTCACAACGGTAAAATTGACTTAAAGAGTACCTTAATGAAGGGCACACGGGTATGCGTGAGTTTTAAGGTGCAGTAATTCTACGTTATTGCTGAATTTCTCTCATAGAAAATACCATCTTCAAATCCTTGTATTCGTTTGTTGGTTTCTGCTTTTTCAAGTCGATACTCGCCCCATGCCCCATAAAGTTCGTTTTGTTCGATTCCAACATAGTTTCTGTTAAGTTTTTTTGCGGTAACGAGTGTGCTTCCTGAGCCTGAAAAGGGATCTAAAATGGTGTCACCACTATTGGAGCTTGCAAGAATTAGTTTTGCTAGCAATTTTTCACTTTTTTGCGTAGGGTGTGCAGTGTTCTCTGGCATAGACCAATAGGGAATGGATATATCATCCCAAAAATTAGAAGGATATGTATTTCTAAATTTTCCATTCTCTGTATGCTCCCAATCTTTAGGCATACCATCTTGTTTGTATGGAGCGATAACCTTTTTTCTCACCTTTACTGCGTCCACATTAAAAGTATAGTCTTTTGAAACAGTTGCAAACCAAATATCTTCTAATCCATTTTTCCAATTCGACTTTGCTCCTCTTCCTTTTTCTCTTTGCCATGTTATTCTATTCCTAACAATGAATTTTTCGCAGAGTA
>CAYJLT010000048.1:12039-13792 GCA_964371295.1 uncultured Treponemataceae bacterium | reverse complement strand
CAAAAAGGATATCCGCCCTTGCCCGGTTGTATAGATTATGCGGTGCAACACTTGTGTTGCACCGCATAATTATTTTTGAGGATATGCTAATTATTAATGCGAAGGCTTATCTAGTAAGTAAAATGATTATGTATTAAATCCCTAATTAAATAAAATACTTACACCAATTGCTATTAACACTATGGAACCGACTAGGTGTGCCCATTTACTAAAAAGTGAGCCGAGTGTTTTTCCTAATAGATGTCCTGCAAGGCACGTGACAAAGGTGATTATGCCAATCAATGTGGCGGGGATTGCAATATTCGTTTCAACTGCTACAAGACTTACCCCTACAACAAGGGCATCAATACTTGTAGCAAATGCTTGGCAGATAATCAATTTTACGGAAGGTGACTTGTTAGCGGGGCAAGCTGTGCCTTTTCTCCAGTCTCGAATACATTCAAAAATCATTTTTCCACCAATAGCACTTAATAAAATAAATGCTAACCAGTGATCAAAAGCATTTACTATGTTAGCTAAGGCTGATCCTGCAAAAAAGCCTACTACTGGCATAGCTGTTTGAAATAGTCCAAACATTAAGCAAGCAAAAACGATACTTCTTTTGCTTTGGTTTGCAAAGCAAATGCTGTTGACAACAGAAACTGCAAACGCATCTGTTGCAAGAGCAAGCGCCATAAAAACAATTGTCAGAGTTCCCAAAAATTACCCGCTCCTTTGTGTTATATTATACTTTTTTATCAACATGATTGTAACAGAAGACTAACATTTTGTAAACAGTTCAATTTTTTTAACGATGTTTGTTAGTTAATTATTTCGAAACCTTGCTTGACATTTTTCTATTTAAATGCAATAATTTGCGAATGGTTCGCAAATTATTGCATGGAGATAATTGATGAGTGCTTATATGACACAACAAAGAAAAGTTTTATATTCGTTCTTTCAAGATAATCTCGATAAACAGTTTGCTGTGCGAGACATTGTAGCAACTCTAAAAGATTGTGGAATAAGTCTTAGTGCTGTATACAGAAATTTAAGCAGTTTAGAAAAAGACGGCTTAATTCGACGCTCCATAAAAGAGGGGAGTCGAGAATGTGTATATCAGTACATCCACCCTGAAGAGTGCCACTCACATATTCACATGGAATGTCAGGGTTGTGGAGATACCTTCCACCTAGATGATTCTATTGCAAAAACAATGAGAGAGGCGGTTCGTTCTATGAGTGGTTTTACCGTAAGTAGCCCAAAGACGGTTTTGTATGGCAGTTGTAAGAATTGTGCGTCACATTAACATTTTTATAGGTTTAGGAGAAAAAAATGAAAAAAACGCTAGGTGCACTATTTTTATCTTTAAGTATTTTTGCTATTTCTTGCTCTAACAATGCACAAGCAGATGATGGTAAGCTTAAGATAATCGCAACAACTTTTCCAGTATATGATTGGACTCGTGAAATTTTAGGCGATAGAATTGACGATGTAAATCTAAGGCTTCTTGTAGACTCAGGTGTAGACTTACACAGTTTTCAACCCTCAATTCAAGATGTTACAGAAATTTCAACCACTGATATGTTTATATATATTGGTGGACCTTCTGATTTTTGGGTACATGATGCATTAGAACAAAAGAAAAATGATGACATGATTATTGTAAACATGATGGAAGTTCTTGGGGATGGGGTAATGATGGAAGAGCTCATTGAGGGTATGACAGAAACAGAACATGCTCACGCCCATGGAGATGAGCACAATCATGATG
>CAYJLT010000048.1:1983-11939 GCA_964371295.1 uncultured Treponemataceae bacterium | reverse complement strand
GGTATGACAGAAACAGAACATGCTCACGCCCATGGAGATGAGCACAATCATGATGACCATGAAGGACACGACCACGATGAGCACAATCATGACGACCATGAAGGACATGACCATGATGAACATGCACACGAAGATGAACACCATGAAGAAGCGGATGAGCACGTATGGCTATCTTTACAAAATGCAGAATTTTTTGTAATGGAAATTGCGCATGAGTTGGGACACCTTGACCCTGAATACGCTGAGCTCTATGAAGAGAATGCAACGGCATATGCAGAAAAACTACAT
Source organism: uncultured Treponemataceae bacterium (assembly GCA_964371295.1). GTDB lineage: Bacteria > Spirochaetota > Spirochaetia > Treponematales > Treponemataceae > CAYJFX01. Next base: position 11,651 of record CAYJLT010000048.1, on the reverse strand, counting down.
GCCTTAGACCACGAATATGAGAATGCCGCTTTAAATGCAGTGCAAACGACACTCTTGGTTGCCGACAGATTTCCATTTGCATACCTTGTAGATGATTATGAATTATCATATTATGCTGCATTTGTAGGTTGTTCTGCAGAAACAGAAGCTTCGTTTGAAACTGTAGCCTTTTTGTCAAATAAGGTAGATGAATTGGGACTAAATAATATTATAATGATTGAAGGAACCACGCATCAAATACCACAAACAATATCTGGTAATACTGTGCAAAAAAATCAAAATATTGTAGTATTAGATTCAATGCAAGCAACTGCACGAAGTGATATTGATGCAGGCGCTACATACTTGTCAATTATGGAAGAAAATTTAGAAGTATTAAAAAAAATATTGGCAAATTAGAACCTGTATCATTATGCAGGCTTTGCAAAGGTTTTATTATATCGAAAACCTGCATAGTCTGCATAATCTGCGAATAAATAATAGGAATATACATGACACAAATTCGATGTAAAAACTTAACTATCGGTTATGAAAGTAAGGTTGTGCAAAGTAATCTTTCATTATCTATCAATCAAGGTGATTATACTTGTATTGTTGGAGAAAATGGAACGGGGAAAAGTACACTCATAAAAACACTTTTAGGCTTGCTTTCACCACTATCAGGAAAGATTGAAATGGGCGAAGGTTTAAGAAAATCAGATATCGGCTACTTACCGCAGCAAACGGTAGTACAAAAAGATTTTCCTGCATCGGTTTGGGAAATAGTCCTATCAGGTTGTTTATCCCATTGTGGGCTTCGCCCTTTTTATAATAAAAAAGAAAAAGATCTTGCTCTTGAGAATATGAAAAAAATGGGCATTGAAGATTTACAAAAAAAATGCTACCGGGAACTTTCAGGGGGACAGCAACAACGTGTCTTGCTCGCTCGAGCCTTGTGTGCTACAGAAAAAGTGCTGTTGCTAGATGAGCCCGTTTCGGGACTTGATCCTAAGGTTTCGCAAGAATTGTATGAAGTTATAAAAAGCTTAAACGATGAAGGAATTACTATAATAATGATTTCGCACGATGTAAAAGTGGCAGCAGAGTATGCAAAAACTATACTTCATCTTGGAAAAACGGTTTTCTATGGAACTAGAGATGAGTATATACAAAATAAAAAGTTATCGGCAAGACTTATGGGAGGTGAATAATGGGTAGCATAATGGATCAATTAGCTTTATATTTTTCTTTTCCTTTTGTTGTAAATGCAATGGTAGTTGGAGTATTAGTTGCCTTAAGTGCATCTCTTTTAGGTGTACCACTAGTTTTAAAACGGTTTTCTTTTATAGGAGATGGCTTATCGCATGTGGCGTTTGGAGCTATTACCATCGCAACGGTAATGAAACTTACCAATGTAATGATTTTTACCATGCCGGTAACAGCCCTCTGTGCTATTTTATTATTACGCATTGGACAAAATACAAAAATAAATGGAGACGCAGCTATTGCCATGCTTTCTGTTTCGTCTCTAGCAGTTGGTTATTTGTTAATGAACATTTTTCCAGTATCAACAAACTTGTCAGCCGATGTGTGTGTTACCCTATTTGGCTCAACATCAATTTTAACTCTTACAAGTTTTGACGTTTGGTTAAGCATTATTTTTTCATCGATAGTAGTGATTATCTTTATTATTTTTTATAATAAAATATTTTCTACAACCTTTGACGAAAATTTTGCAAAAGCAACAGGCTTAAAAGCAGGTCTCTATAATTTAATTTTTTCTGTAATTATTGCCGCTGTAATTGTTTTAGCGATGAATTTGGTTGGCTCATTGTTAATTTCAGCACTTGTTATTTTTCCAGCCCTGTCTGCAATGCGGCTTTTTAAGAATTTTAAATCAGTTACCATCTGCTCTGCCATTTTTTCAGTAGTCTGTGCCGTTAGTGGAATCCTTACCTCTATCTTGACAGGAACGCCCGTTGGGTCTACAATAGTGGTTATAAACATAGGCGTATTTATTATTTGTTTTATGATTGATAAATTCGTTTTAGCAAAATTTTCTCAATAAGGAAGTTTATTATGAAAAAATTACTTTGTATACTTCTTTTGCTGTTTTGTGTGTCAGGATTATTTGCACAAAAAATTGACTACGATTTAACAAAGATGCCAGGCCTTATGGCATATTCATTTATATTTGAAGTTCTTGTAAATCCTGAAGCATATAGGGGCGATATAATAAAGGCAAATGGTTTTTTTTACAGGGGGTTGTCAGAGTTTACGGGTAGACACTTTAACTATGTAATGGTAGGAGATGATACTGCTTGCTGTTGGCAAGGTTTAGAGTTTTTAATTGATGGCGTTGAAAACATTGACGAAAATTACCCAGAACAGAATGTTGATATTGAAATTATGGGTGAATTAAAAAGTTACGATGCCGCTGGATACACTTTTTTTTATCTCGATATAAAAGAAGTCGTTGAATTATAATTATAAATATATAAACTGCATCTCATAGCTTAGAATATTAAAAGGTTTATAAGGTGCAATGTTTTATCGTATTCTATCAATAATCTGAACATCAAAGAGGAGTTCTCGTTTGGTTCTATTTGACCAATTGTTTTGCTCAATCATTGTAAGTATGTTTTCTAATGCTGAAGCTCCAATTTCTGCTACTGGTTGAGTAATTACAGAAACAGGGTACTTTAAGAAGTCAAACCAGCGATTATCATCATAGCTTAGGATTCGTATTTTATCTTGATGTTCCTGGGGTAGATTTGCAAACACTGTAATAACTTCATAGCAAATTGTTGATGTTGCGCAAAAAACGCCATCGAGATGCTCTCTTTCGATAAAGTTTTTTATTAATGGATAAGAGTCCTCTTGGTCATAATTTAGTGACAATAGCTTAGGGCTCATGCTGTTATTTAATATAAATGTTTTAAATCCTAAGTTTCTTTGATTTATTGTATATACTGAATCAGAATAACCAATAAAGCCAATATTTTTACACCCTTTTTCAAAGAGGTACTTTGTGCCCAAAAGACCACTATTAAAATTATTTATTCCTATAAATAAAAGATCATGATCCTCGTATTGCCTATCAATTAGGACTACAGGGACTTCAACATCACTCAAAATCTTGGGAACATGTTGAGATTCAATGGGCGCTAAGATGAGACCATCAACTTTTCTTTCTAGTAGCATCGAAATATTTTTTTCTTCTTTTTCAACATCAACTTCCGAATCGCAAAAAATAACTGATACTCCATTGTCATCAGCAATTGTTTCAATAGCTTTTAATACAGAAATATAATAATCCTCCCTAATGTCAGCAATTATTACACCAATGTATATCGGTTTATTTTTATTTTGTTTGTTGTTAGTAGATGTTCTATAATTTTCTCTTCCTATTACAGCAAGTACTGCATCTCTCGTTTCTTGATTTACATTGCGAGTTTTATTAATTACATGCGATACAGTTGTTATTGAAACACCTGCTATTCTTGCTACATCTTGCATGGTTAAGCGTTTGTTTTTCATACTGTATCATAGCAAAACTACAAAAAAAAATCAATGCTTTTTGCGCAATATAGATAAAAAAATATAGAATAATTGCGCAAAAAAATATAAAATTTGCGCAAAAAAGCTTGACAAGAGAAATATCTTATGCTAAACTGTGGAAACTTAATAAGTAGGGGTGAGTATGAAAGCAGTAGTATTAGAACAAAAAGATAAAATTGCATTAAGGGATTTTGATATCGTCGAAGAAGTGTTGGATGATGATGTTCGAATTAAACCATGTGCAGTTGGTGTATGTGGAAGCGATATTCATTATTACGTCGAGGGTCGAATAGGTGATTTTATTGTTGATAGCCCGATGATTTTAGGCCACGAAGCTAGTGGCATTGTTGTAGAAGTTGGCGCTAATGTAAAAAACCTAAAGGTGGGTGATCGAGTTTGTATGGAACCGGGAATTCCAAACTTTAAGAGTATTGAAACACTGAAAGGTATGTATAACTTAGACCCGGCGGTACGGTTTTGGGCAACTCCTCCAATTCATGGCTGCCTAAGAGAAACTGTTGTTCATCCTGCAAGTTTGACTTTTAAAATACCAGATAACATGTCATATTCGGAGGGCGCTCTTGTTGAGCCACTTGCGATAGGAGTGTATTCAGCGCAAAAGGCAAAAATAAAACCTGGTGATAAAGCACTAGTTTTCGGAGCTGGAACCATTGGCATTGTTACTGCCATAGCCGCAGCTTCAGGAGGCTGCTCAGAAGTTTATGTTGCAGATATAAAGAAAGATAAGCTTGAGTTCGTAAAAAAACATTATGGTGATACGGTAAAAATTATTAATCTCGCTGAGACAACTGTAGAAAACTATTTTACTGAAAATGGAGTATCTGGAGTTAACATAGTTTTTGAAGCTACAGGAAGCGCGGCTGTATTTAAAAATATTACTTCTTATTTAGTTCCAGGAGGAGTAATGGTTTTAATTGGTATGCCATCTGCTCCTGTGCCTCTTGATGTTGTAAGTATGCAAGCAAAGGAATTATCTATAGAAACTATTTTTCGATATGTGAATATTTACCCTTGTGCTATTAATATGATAGCTTCAGGGAAAATAAATGTAAAGCCACTTGTAACTAAAGAGTTTTCTTTTGAAAATGCATGCGAAGCATTTGACTATGCTCGTAACCCTGCTGAGAATGATGTAAAAATCATGATAAATATGGAATAGTCAGCGTACGCTGATCAAATAATAAAGGAGGTGTTTACATGAAAAAAATCATTGTAACACTAATGGTAATTTCTTTGGCTTTCACTGCATTTGCAGGTGGGAGTGGCGATGATGAAGGGTATAAGGTAGCATATATTGCTCGTGCTCAAGCAGACTCTTTTGCTGCATGGTTGGCTAATTCTGTAAAAGAAGAAGCAGATAAGTATCCTGATATCACTCTTCAAGTTTTTGATGGACAAGCATCAGATGACAGAGTTAATTCTTTGATTGAAAATGCAATTGTAAATCAATTTGATGCAATCATTATTCAACCAAATAATGGTGAATCACAGCGTCCTTATGCAGAAAGAGTTGTTGATGCAGGTATTGTTTGTATCACTACGAATGCACGCATTGATAATATTGCTGGTGCTTCATCTGTTGATGCTGATCCATATGAGCAAGCAGCAATTCAAGCACGTGCCGCACTAGAAGCAGTTCCTCAAAATGGTAAAGCTGTTGTTCTACTTGGCCCTCCAGGTAACTTCCATGCAGATGCGCGACGCGAAAGCTGGGAAAAAGAATTTTTTGAAAAACGCCCTGATGTTGAAATTGTAGGTGAACAAATTGCTAACTGGAATAAAGATGAAGCAATGAGATACATGGAAGACTGGGTACAAGCAAACGATTCTATCGACTTAGTAGCTTCTATGAATGACAATATGGCTGCTGGTGCAATTGAAGTTGTAAAAAATAATTCAGCATACAATGATCTTCTTGTGTATGGTGTTGATGGAACAGCAGAAGCAGTGCTTCTTATTGATGAAGGAAAAATGACTTCAACAACAATGCAAAGTGCTTTTGACCTCGCTACAGCAATTTTGGATACAACTCACAAGCTTCTTACAGGAGCTGAGACTCAAATAGATATTGATATTGATTGTCCTATGGTAGATACAAGCAATGTTCAAGAATATATTGATATGTATAAAGCTACAGGTGACTTATAATTGTAGATAAAACATCCTGCGTATTTTACAATACGCAGGAGTAGTTATAACTTAGGAATAAAATGCAAGAAATTAAATTACGTGTTTCAGGTATAGAAAAATCTTTTCCTGGTGTTAAAGCATTAGATAATATAAATTTTACAGTACATAAGGGGACTGTACACGTGCTCTGTGGTGAAAACGGCGCGGGTAAGTCTACTTTAATGAAAATTATTAATGGCGTATACAAGACTGATGCTGGTACTATTTATATTGATGAAAAACCAGTAACAGTGAAGAATCCAATTCATGCAAGAGAGCTGGGTATTTCAATGATTTTTCAAGAATTGAACTATATCCCAGAGATGACAGTAGAAGAAAGCTTGTTTGTTGGACGACTGCCAGTTAAAAAAACTGGAATAAATTGGAAAAAAATAAGACGAGAAACTGTTGAGTTACTGAAAACTGAAGGTTTAAATTATTCTCCTACAACTAAAATGAAAGACTTATCTGTTTCTGATATACAAATGTTAGAAATTTTAAAGGCGATATCGCATAAGTCTGATGTAGTAATTATGGATGAGCCTACTTCTGCAATTACACAAAAAGAAGTAGAACTTTTGTTTTCAAAAATTGAAAAACTTAAACGAAACGGTGTAAGTATCATATATATATCACATAAAATGGATGAAATTTTTCGTATAGCAGATGAAATTACGATATTTAGGGATGGGTGTGTAGTAGAAACTCGAAAAAAAGATGACATCTCAATCAATGAAGTAATTGCATTAATGGTTGGACGAGAACTTTCAGATGACTATCCGAAAGAGAATATACCATTGGGTGAAACAATCCTTGAAGTAGAAGGACTTGTGAGGCCTGGCTATTTCGAAGATATACAATTTTCTGCAAAAAAATGTGAAATACTTGGCTTTGCAGGACTAATGGGAGCCGGTCGAACAGAAGTAATGAGAGCTATATTCGGGATGGATGAATATTCTGGTGGAATAATTAAAAAAAATGGAAAAATTATAAAAAATAAGACAGTACAAGAGAGTATAAAAAATGGCATTGTAATGCTATCTGAAGACAGGCGGCGTTATGGAATTGTTCCTGTGCGTAGCGTAAAGGAAAATGCCACATTAGCAAGTCTTAGGAAATTTTTCAGAAAAGGATTTTTGCGTAGAGTTGAAGAAAATGAAACAGTTCAAAACATGTTTAAAATGATGAATGTTAAAACTCCAACACTAGAGACGACTATAGATTCTCTGAGTGGTGGTAATCAACAAAAAGTTGTATTAACAAAGTGGATGATGAATGAGCCAGATATTCTAATTATGGATGAACCTACTCGCGGTATTGACATAGGTGCGAAATACGAAATTTACAAGTTAATGACAGAATTTGCGAAAAAAGGTAAAGCAATAATAATTGTGTCATCGGAACTACCAGAATTAATAGGTATGTGTGACCGCATTTGTGTTATGAACAGGGGAAGAATTAGTGGTATTTTAAATAAAAAAGATTTTTCACAAGAAGCTATAATGAAGTTGGCTACTGGAACAGAGGAGTAATGAAAATGAATATAACAAGTCTAAAAAGTAAGTGGGAAATTTTTTCTCGCAAATATAGTATAATTTTGGTTTTAGTTTTTTTAACTATTATTTCTTCAATCATTAACAGTAATTTTTTTACACCGATTAATTTATCAAATGTGTCGAGGCAGATTTCTGTTACAACAATTTTAGCATTTGGTCAAACTATACTTATAATATGTGGTTTAATTGATCTTTCTGCGGGGTCGGTTCTGGCCTTCGCGGGTGTTCTTTCTGTAGATTTCTATAAAACGACACAATCATTACCTTTGGCTTTTGTAGTAGCAATACTTGTTGCTGTTGCCTTAAATATGATTACAGGCGTTATGGTTACTCGTTTTAAAACACCTCCATTTATAGCTACTTTGGCGATGCAGGCAATGGCTAGAGGTGCTGCACTATTGTATACAAATGGTCAAAATATTTACCAATTAGGAAATTATACATCTATAGGGCAAGGGTCAATTGGGTTTATGCCAACACCGATTATATTCCTTATTTTACTGTTTGCTGTTACGTGGTATATCTTAAATCATACACGTTTTGGACGATCTTTATTTGCAGTAGGTGGAAACGAAGAAGCTGCAACAGCATCAGGTATTAATGTTCATAAGAGCAAAATGACAGCCTTTATAATAAATGGAGTTTTTGTTGGTGTAGCAGCAGTATTATTTATGTCTCGTGTCAATTCAGGACTTCCAAATGGTGCTATAGGGTATGAATTTCAAGCCTTAACAGCTTCAATTATCGGTGGAACCAGTTTTTCTGGAGGTATGGGAACTGCAGGTGGCACAGTTGCGGGAGCTTTTATAGTTGGTTTTCTAGATAATATCATGAACCTTACAAATGTAAACTCTTACTTACAAGAAATTGTTCGAGGTGCTATCATTGCTTTTGCAGTTATCTATGACATTCAGTCAAAAACAAAGCGTGAAAAACGCAAACTTGGAAATATTACAGAAAAAAAATAAGTTATAATATCGAAGTGGAATCTTAGCATTCCACTTTTTTTTATCTCGACGTAAAAGACGTAATCGAATTGTAAAAAAATCTTTGCCATTTTATAAAAGACGTGGTATAATGATCTTATGGAAAACTTACTTAAAACCGCATTATATGAATGCCATGTAGCGTTAAATGCAAAATTAGTTGACTTTGCGGGTTGGGCTCTTCCAGTCCAGTATACTTCAGCGCTCGATGAGCACCTCGCGGTGCGAAACTCATGTGGGCTTTTTGATATTTCTCACATGGGCGAGTTTACTCTTAAGGGAAAAGACAGCAAATTATTTCTTGAAAAACTTATTCCAACATCACTTGCAAAACTTGAAAATAACAAGGGTATGTATACTATGCTCTGTAACGAGCAAGGGGGAGTTATCGATGACCTTTTTATTTTTCAAAACAATGAAGAAAGTTATTATCTTGTAGTGAATGCATCTCGCAGAATTGCCGATTTTGAATGGCTTTCAAAGCATACAAAAAATATGGATATCGAACTTTTAGATGTATCAGATTCGACGGCAAAAATTGATTTACAAGGTCCAACATCTCAAAGCGTATTGCAAAAGGTTTTTCCCTCATTTAAAGTACCTGAAAGATTCTTTTTTAATTATTGTGACTTTGAGGGGAAGCGTATAATGATTTCAAACACTGGTTACACAGGCGAAATTGGTTTTGAAATTTATTGTGATAATGAAGTTGCGCCAAAAATCTGGAATACGCTTTTAGAAAAAGGAAAAGAAGACTCCATCATGCCTTGTGGCTTAGCTAGCAGGGATTCTCTCAGGCTCGAAGCATGCTACTCCTTATATGGGCACGAACTTAGCGAAACTATTAATCCGATGGAAGCAGGCCTTGGATGGGCAATTAATTCAGATAAAGATTACGTTGCTAGCTCAATTTTGAGGGAAATAAAAGCGAATGGTGTAGCGAGAAAAGTATTTTGTATAAAACTCATTGATAGGGGAATCCCTCGAGAAGGGTATCGCATACAATATGAAGGTACAGATATAGGCTATATAACGAGTGGATGTTATTCTCCACTTTTAAAAGAAGGCATAGCCTTTGCACTTTTAGATATAGAAAAGGCAAAACAAGAAATCGATATTGATTTGGCGATAGGTATGCAAATTGATGTAATGATTAGAGATAAGTGTGTAAAAGCAGGTATTGTAAAAAGACCATTTTATACGTATAATCAAGTTTAGAAAAGAGACTTTTAAAGGGAAGTAGACATTAGGAGAGGTGATTTTTTTAATGCAGCCAAATTTCCATTTTAGAATAAACGGAAAAAGGTAGCTAAGAAAAATGTAAGTGGTAGGTGAGAAGACTTTCACCATAAGTAGATAGTAAAAAGCGATGCAAGGAAGGGGTGAGGGTTTGGGA
>CAYJLT010000048.1:0-1973 GCA_964371295.1 uncultured Treponemataceae bacterium | reverse complement strand
AGCTGGGTTCCCCTCTCCCATAAAAATACATTTAAAAAGGCTACGGTGCTAGCCGTAAAAGAAATATAGAGCATGACACGGCTGAAAGCCGTGAATAGGAGAAGTTGATATGGCAAATGGAAAAGAAGTATTACAAAATTTATTGTACTCAACAGAGCATGAATGGGTAAAGCAAAATGGAGATGGAACTGCAACCTGTGGCTTAACAGATTATGCACAAAATAACTTAGGCGACATAGTATTTGTTGAACTAACTGTTAGCGATGGACCGGTAAAAAAAGGCGATGCGGTAATTGTAGTAGAGTCTGCAAAGGCTGCATCTGATGTATATACACCACTTTCTGGTGAAATCATCGAAGTAAATGCTGATGTGGAAGCTTCTCCAGAAATGCTCAATGAAAGTCCCTATGACAGCGCATGGCTTTTTAAAGTAAAGCTTGCCGATGAATCAGAACTTTCAAGCCTCATGAGTGCTGATGATTATGCGAAATTTATAGAAAGTTAAACGTATAGAGGGAATATAATGCAATATACAATGTTAAGCGATGCTGATAAAAAAATCATGCTAGATAAAATTGGCGTTAAAAATAGTAAAGAACTTTTTGATGATCTACCCTCAGATATTTTGGTCGATACGTTGACCGGTTTACCTGATGCCCTAACTGAGCTTGAAGTTGTAGAAGAGTTTCAGCGCATAGCTAGAAAAAACAATGTAGCTGCAGTTCCCTTTTGTGGTGCTGGTGTATATGATCACTATGTTCCTGCGAGTGTAGATGAGCTTGCTGGAAGAAGCGAGTTTTACACCGCATACACACCATACCAGCCAGAGGTTAGCCAAGGAACACTAACAGCAATCTTTGAGTATCAAACCTATATGTGTCGTCTTACTGGGATGGATGTTGCTAATGCAAGCCTTTATGATGGATCTTCTGCCTTGGCCGAATCTGTAATGATGTCTTGTAAAGAAAAAAAGAAACAAAAAATACTGGTAAGTAAAACAGTAAATCCACTATATAGAAAAACACTTCAAACATATTGTTGGGCAGTAGGAATTGAAATTATTGAGATTCCTAATAAGGGTTTAGTTACCGATGTTGAAAGAGTAACGGAACTCATGGATGATAGTGTTGCAAATATAGTAGTTCAGTCGCCTAATTTTTTTGGTGTTATTGAAGACGTAGAAAAAATAGCGCGCTTAAAAGATGAAAAAAAAGCAGACCTTATTTTTACAGTATCAGAAGCATTGAGTTTAGCATTACTAAAAACTCCGAGAGAGCAGGGGGCTGACATCGTTTGTGGTGAAGCAATGAGTTTTGGTAACTACCCAGCATTTGGTGGCCCACTTCTTGGCTTTATGTGCGCAAAAGAAAACTATATGAGAAAAATCCCCGGACGCCTTGTTGGCTTAACAGAGGATGAAGATGGAAATCCCTGTTTTGCACTAACACTCCAAGCACGGGAACAACACATTCGCCGCGATAAGGCAACATCAAATATTTGTTCAAATCAAGGACTCATTGCATTACGAGCTGCAATATACTTGAGTGTGCTCGGGGTAAAGCTTGCAGACCTTGCAAAACTTAATCACAGTAATGCTTGCTATTTACGTGAAAAATTACTGGAACAGGGCTTTACCGTTCCGTTTGATAGCACAGAGCCGATTTTTAACGAGTTTATTCTTAAAAAGCCAAGTGGCTATGGTGAAGTGGATTTTGGAATTGATGTAAGTAATTGGTATCCAGAACTCAGTGATTGTATCCTACTTTGTGCAACAGAAAAAAATAGTAAAAAATCCATTGATGCATACTTTAATAATAAGGGAGGTATGTAATGCCAACCATTTTTGAAAAAAATAATACAGGAACAAACACCTACGAAGTAGAGGCAAGTGATAAAAAATATGATTTAGATTCTTCCTTGCTCAGAAAAGATTTACCCTTGAGCGATGTAAGTGAAGTAGAGGTAGTGAGACA
>CAYJLT010000047.1:0-13956 GCA_964371295.1 uncultured Treponemataceae bacterium | reverse complement strand
CCTTAAACTTGTATAATGCTAAAATTATTTCACAGTCCGATTGAGTTAAAAACTCGTATTTTCCTTCGTATTCTTTTCGTAATTCTTGGTGGTTGTAAATTTCACCGTTTACCGCCAATACCAGTTTTCCGTCTTTACTAAACAATGGTTGTTTACCTGAAAGAGGGTCAACAATAGAAAGTCTTTCGTGAGCAAGAATTGTATTAGAATTAGAATACACTCCTGACCAGTCCGGTCCTCGATGACGAATTTTCTTTGCCATTGCAAGCACTTGCTCACGTAGTGGCTCAGAACCGTTTTTAATGTCAAAAGCTCCAACAATTCCACACATTTTTTACTCCTCAGTATTTTTTTCCTGTAATGTCTTTGTAAAAACTTTACTCTAGCATTACGGGATTTAAAACAAAAAAAGGTGCTGTGACACTCTTCCGAAAATTTCTTTTCAGAAAAATATCACAGCACCTTTGCTGTATGTGGTAATTTAACACTATTGTAAAAAAAATGTCAAGCGGTTTTTATTAAAAATGTATAAATATACAAAAAAACAGTAAAAATATTAAACTCTCTTGACTTTTTGTTAAAAATCTGTCATAGTTACTACATATTTAAGGACAAAGGCGTCCTCAAATAATCGATGTATGGGCTTTTCATGCCCTTTTGTGCGTCTATTATTTGAGGACGCTTTTTTTGTGCCCAATACAATGAAGTGTTGGTAACACAATTTTTTAGGAGTGAATATGGCAAACTTTACAGAATCAATAAGTCCAAAGGGTTTATATGACCCCAAATTTGAACACGACAACTGTGGTATCGGGGCTGTTGTAGACATTAAGGGAAAAAAATCCCATCAAACAGTAATTGATGCATTGCACATAGTTGCAAATCTTGAACATAGAGCAGGTAAGGACGCAGCAGGGGAAACAGGAGACGGTGTTGGTATTATGCTCCAAATTAGCCATGGATTTTTTTCTAAAGAATGCGACTTTGAAATTGGGAGCGAGCGAGACTATGGTGTTGGCATGTTTTTCTTTTCTCAAGATGCTATAGTTAGAAGCCAAGAAATGAAAACGCTTGAGCGTATTGCAAAAACAGAAGGCGTAAAGTTTTTAGGATGGAGAGAAGTACCCGTTATTGCAGACGTTTTAGGAAAAACAGCAAAAGACTGTATGCCCTCAATTTACCAAGCATTTTTAGCACGCCCTGAAAACCTTAGTCAAGGTATTGAGTTTGACAGAAAACTCTACATTATTCGCCGTGTTTTTGAACAATCACAAAGAGGCGACACCTATGTATGTAGTTTTTCAAGTAGAACAATTGTATATAAGGGTATGTTCTTAGTAGATCAATTACCACTTTTTTATAAAGACCTTGCAAACGAAGACTATGAATCTGCAATTGGTATGGTGCACAGCCGATTTTCAACAAATACAACGCCAACATGGAGAAGAGCACATCCAAATAGAATTATTCTTCATAATGGAGAAATTAACACCATTCAAGGAAATGCAGACCTCATGCTTTCGAGAGAAGAAACTATTTCTAGCAAACATCTTGATAAAGATACCTTAAAAAAAGTGTTTCCAATTATTGATGAAGCCGGAAGTGACAGTGCTCGCTTAGATAATGCGTTAGAGTTTATGATTATGAATGGTATGGATTTACCAAAGGCTGTTATGGCTACGATTCCTGAGCCATGGGCAAACGATGAAAATATGTCTCGCAAAAAGAGAGATTTTTACCAATACTACGCAACAATGTTAGAGCCATGGGATGGGCCTGCTGCGATTCTCTTTACCGATGGGGACGTAATGGGTGCTGTATTAGATAGAAACGGGCTTAGACCAAGTCGCTACTACATTACAAAAGACGGTAAAATGATTTTATCGAGTGAAGTTGGGGTTCTCGATATCCCAGAAGAGAGAGTACTAGAAAAAAATCGTCTTCGCCCTGGAAAAATGCTCTTAGTTGACACCATTAAAGGTGAAGTAATTGATGATGACGAACTAAAAGAAACCTATGCATCTAAAAGTCCTTATGGTGAATGGCTCGATAAAAACCTTGTACACTTAAAAAGCTTAAAAATTCCTAATGAAAAAAGTCTTTCGTATCCTGAAGTTGATTTAGTTAGACTTCAAAAAGCATTTGGCTATAAATATGAAGATGTTACAAGTACTATTTTAGCAATGGCTAAAACAGGTGTAGAAGCAACAGGTGCAATGGGAGACGACACGCCACTTGCACCCTTGAGTAAAAATCATCCGCCGCTTTTTAATTATTTTAAACAACGTTTTGCCCAAGTTACAAATCCACCAATCGATGCCATTCGTGAAAAGGTTGTTACTGACACTAGTGTATACATTGGAAAGCGCGGTAACTTATTGGAAGAAAAGGGAGAAAACTGTCGTGTACTTAGGGTAAACAATCCAATTCTCACAGAAACTGATTTAAATAAAATTAAACACATGAGCAAAGAAGGTTTTAAAGTTGCAACTGTTTCTATTGCTTATTATCAAAATGCAGGATTAGAACAAGCCATCGAAAACGTGTTTGTTGAAGTTGACAAAGCCTATAAAGATGGAGCAACCATTGTTGTACTATCAGATAGAAGTGTTGATGAGCTACATGTTGCCATTCCGAGTTTACTTGCCGTTTCTGCAGTATCAAAGTACTTGATTAGAACAAGAAAAAGTACTGCGTTGGCGCTTATTCTTGAAAGCGGCGAGCCAAAGGATGTGCACGACTTTGCAACACTTCTTGGCTATGGTGCATGTGCGGTAAATCCATACCTTGCACACAAAACAATTGAAAAGATTATTGAAGACGGTTTATTACATAAAGACTATTATGTTGCAGTTGAAGATTTTAATAAAGCTATTTTGGATGGCATTGTTAAAATTGCGTCTAAAATGGGTGTTTCAACTATTCAAAGTTATCAAGGAAGCCAAATATTTGAGGCAGTCGGCATTGATGACAAAGTAATTGAAAAGTACTTTACTGGTACTGTAAGTAGGGTGGGGGGTATCGATTTATGCGATATGGAAGACGATGTGTTAGCACATCACAGAGAAGCATATGACCCTCTTCTTTTAGATGTTTCACATGAACTTGAAAGTGGTGGTTATCATAAGTCGAGAAGCGAAAAAGAAGAGCATTTATATAACCCTCAAACGATAAGCCTTCTGCAACAAGCGGTACGAACCGGAAATTACGATTTATATACACAATATGCAAATCTCGTAAATAATGAACAAACAAGCCATCTTAGAAGCTTACTTGATTTTAAGTTCTGTGAAAAAGGGGGAATAGACATTGACGAAGTAGAATCTGAATACGAAATTGTAAAGCGTTTTAGTTCAGGTCCTATGAGTTACGGTTCATTAAGTCAAGAAGCCCACGAAGCATTAGCAATTGCAATGAATAACCTTGGAGCAAAAAGCAACACTGGTGAAGGTGGAGAGCTAGAAGAGCGTTTTACAATCGGTAAAGATGGTGTAAACCGAAATTCTGCCGTTAAGCAAGTAGCTTCTGCACGCTTTGGGGTAACAAGTAAATTCTTAGTTAGCGCAAAAGAAATACAAATAAAAATTGCACAAGGGGCAAAACCGGGTGAAGGTGGGCACCTTCCTGGAACAAAAGTATATCCTTGGGTTGCAAAAACTAGGCACTCAACAGTAGGTGTTGGTCTCATTAGTCCGCCACCACATCACGATATTTATTCTATTGAAGACTTGGCACAACTTATTTACGACTTAAAAAATGCAAATAGAAAGGCAGATATTTCGGTAAAATTAGTAAGTGAAGCCGGTGTTGGTACTATTGCTGCAGGTGTTGCAAAGGCAGGGGCTCAGCATATCACTTTAAGTGGTTACGATGGTGGAACAGGTGCTGCTCCTAAAACATCAATTTGTAATGCTGGTCTTCCATGGGAATTGGGTGTTGCTGAAACGCACCAAACACTTATTCTAAATGGGCTTAGAAATAAAATTAGGCTTGAAGCAGATAGTAAAATGATGAGTGGGCGTGACCTTGCTATTGCTGCAATGCTAGGGGCTGAACAATTTTCTTTTGCAACTGGTCCTCTTGTAGCACTCGGGTGTGTTATGATGCGTGTTTGTAACCTTGATACCTGTCCTATGGGTATAGCGACACAAAATCCTGAACTTAGAAAGCGGTTTATTGGAAAACCTGCGCACGTTGAAAACTTCATGTTGTTTATGGCTCGAAATATGCGCGAATACATGGCAAAGCTTGGCATTAAAACCGTAGAAGAGCTTGTTGGTCGATCAGACTTATTAATGAAAAAACAAAACCTCGATAATCCTCGTGCTGCAAAAATTGATGTAACAAGGATTTTATCAAATCCGTTAATTGAAAATACATGTGTGCATTTTGAAAGTGAAGCAAGTTTTGACTTTGAGCTTCCATCAACTATGGATATGAAAGTACTGATTCCATCATTTAAAGATTCGTTTGACAGTGCAAAGCCTAAAACAATTTCTGTTGATATTAAAAATACCGATAGAAGTTTTGGTACTATATTTGGAAGCGATATTACAGCTAAATATGGAAATACACTAAAAGAAAGTACCTTTACGGTAAACATAAATGGAAGTGCGGGGCAATCGCTCGGTGCATTTATTCCGCAAGGTTTAACACTGCAAGTAGAAGGGGACTGTAATGACTACGTTGGAAAAGGTCTTTCTGGTGGACAAATTATTGTGTATCCATCAAAGGATGCTGAATTTGCTCGTGAAAAAAATATTATAATTGGTAACGTAGCTCTTTATGGTGCTACTGGTGGGAAACTCTTTGCCTCCGGTGTTGCAGGTGAGCGTTTTGCGGTTAGAAACTCCGGTGCTGTTGCCGTTGTAGAAGGTGTTGGCGACCACGGCTGTGAATACATGACAGGTGGTATGGTTGTAGTGCTTGGAACAACAGGTAAAAACTTTGCAGCAGGGATGTCTGGTGGTATTGCCTATGTGTACGATCCAAACAATGACTTATACATGAGGGTAAATAAGTCTATGGTTTCTTTAGAAGAAATGGAACATAAGCATGACATTGAAACACTTAAAGCCTTGATTACTGAACATGTGGAAAAAACGGATAGTCCTCTGGGTAGACAAGTACTTGAAAGCTTTGAAGATAATTGTGCAATGTTTAAGAAAGTACTACCGAACGATTACAATAAAATGCTAAAACTTATTGCAAAAAAAGAAGAAGAAGGCTTTGATAAAGAGCAAGCACAAGTTGAAGCATTTTATACATTAAAAAAGTCGTCGTAAATAAACAAAATTGCAGAAAAAGGATTTAACCATGGGAAAGGTAACAGGATTTTTAGATTATAAACGAAACCAAAGTAAGGAAATTGAGCCCTTAGAACGAATAAAAAACTTTAAAGAGTTTCATGTTCATATAACAGAAGAAGAACAAAAGAAGCAGGGTGGTCGCTGTATGGACTGTGGTGTACCGTTTTGTCAAAGTGGTATGATGCTTGCAGGTATGGCAAGTGGTTGTCCTTTAAATAACTTAATACCTGAATGGAACGACCTTGTGTTTCAAGGGCAATGGAAACTTGCTGTTCGCCGATTAATGGCAACGAACCGCTTCCCAGAGTTTACTTCGCGTGTTTGTCCTGCTCTTTGTGAAGCTGCGTGTACTTGCGGAATGACAAGTGGAGACTCTGTAACGGTAAAAGAAAACGAGTATGCCATTATTGAAAAAGCATGGTCAGAAGGATTTTTTGAACCCGTACAACCGCCAACTCGAACAGGAAAAAAAGTTGCTGTGATTGGCTCAGGCCCTAGTGGTTTATCTACTGCAGAATGGCTTAATAAACGAGGGCATATCGTGCACGTGTTTGAACGCTCTGACCGACTTGGTGGGCTTTTAATGTACGGTATTCCAAACATGAAAATAGAAAAAAGCGTTATAGATAGAAGAATCCGCCTTATGGGACAAGAAGGCATTGTTTTTGAAACAAACGCAAATATCGGAAAAGATAGGGACGCATCTGAACTTTTAAAAGATTTTGATGCCGTAGTGCTTTGTTGCGGTGCTTCAAAACCTCGAGACATACCAGTAGAAGGGCGAGACGCAAAAGGCATTTACTTTGCCGTAGATTTTCTTACCTCTGTTACAAAAAGCTTACTTGATTCAGAGCTTACAGACGGAAAAGCAATTGATGTAAAAGATAAACATGTGCTTGTTATCGGTGGAGGGGATACTGGAAATGACTGTGTGGGTAGTTCAATTCGACTCGGCTGTAAGTCTGTTACACAACTTGAAATGATGCCAAAACCACCGGTAGAGAGAGCAGACGATAACCCCTGGCCACAATGGCCTAAGATATTAAAAACCGACTACGGGCAAAATGAATCTATTGCTGTTTTTGGTGACGACCCTCGAGTATACCAAACAACGGTAAAATACTTTGACCTTGATAAAGATGGAAACGTAAAAGGTGCAATGGTTAGTAAGCTTGAGTCTAAAAAAGATGAAACAAGTGGCAGAATGATGATGGTTCCAACCGGTGAAGAGTTCTACGTAAAAGCAGATGTAGTACTCATTGCAGCAGGATTTTTAGGCTGTGAAAACTATGTAACCGATGCCTTTGGTGTCGAAGTAGACAATAGAGGAAACGTAGCAGACTCTGCATTTAAGACAAATGTAGACAGGGTTTTTACCGCAGGCGACATGAGAAGGGGCCAAAGCCTTGTTGTGTGGGGTCTTCGGGAAGGAAGAGATGTTGCCCGAGAAGTTGATACATTTTTAATGGGATATTCAAGCTTGTAAGAAATTCTGGGCGCATCCCGAGTACGGCTCGACGTGGGCGCCGAGCCGTACTCGGGTCGGTCTGCGACTCCAATTCCTCGAAAATGCTTCGCATTTTCTGTGGTATTTCCGTCTTCGCCCTTGCGCATTGCGTAACGTGGGCGTTTTCCGTAAGGTGCGTCGCCCTTGTCGTACCTTACGGAAAACGTCCAAACCTTGAAAAAATACCAAGCCTATGATATAGTGTAATTAAAGGAAAAAATATGACCAGTACCGTAAAAGAAGTATTAGAATTTGTAATAGAAAATGATGTTAAATTTATACGCCTTGCTTTTTGTGATCTATTTGGAAGGCAAAAAAATATTTCCATAATGCCTCATGAACTAGAGGGTGCCTTTGTAAACGGTATCTCTTTTGATGGTGGCGCAATTGATGGTTTTTCAGGCGTAGTAGAGTCTGACCTTTTTTTATTTCCAGAAGCTGAAACGTTGACCATTTTGCCATGGAGACCTCAGCAAGGTAGGGTTGTGCGCTTTTATTGTACTATTAAAAAACCTGATGGAACGGCATACAATTGTGATACGCGAAGTATCCTCAAAAAGGTAATGGAATCATGCGAAAAAGAAGGCTATGTTTGTAACATTGGGGCAGAGTGTGAGTTCTACCTATTTAAAACCGATGAACATGCAGAGCCCACCTTACAACCATTCGATAATGGTGGCTATATGGATATTGCCCCACTCGATAAGGGCGAAAACGTACGCCGTGAAATTTGTTTATACTTGGAAGAAATGGGAATAAAGCCCGAATCTTCACATCATGAGAGAGGCCCTGGGCAAAATGAAATAGACTTTATTTTTTCACACGCTCTTTCATGTGCGGATAATCTTTTAACTCTCAAAACTGTTGTAAGAGCGATTGCAACTCGAAACGGACTTTTTGCATCATTTATGCCAAAACCGCTAATTGGAAACAGTGGAAGCGGACTTCATACAAATGTTTCCCTTTCAAAAAACGGGGAGAATATTTTTAAAAACATAGAAGATGGGCACTCAAAAGAGGCTGAAAGTTTTATTGCAGGAATTTTAGAAAAAGCCCCTGAAATTACCGCCTTCTTAAATCCCCTTACAAACTCATACGAGCGCTTTGGACAATTTGAAGCTCCAAAATATGTGTCATGGTCACATCAAAATCGTTCTCAATTAATTAGAATCCCAGCAGCAGATGGGCATAGGGTTAGAATGGAACTTCGCTCTCCAGACCCTGCAATGAATCCATATCTTGGCTTTGCTCTCATAATCGCTGCAGGCATGTATGGTATTAAAAATACTTTAACGCTACCACCTGAAATAAATGAAGATTTATATGAAGCAGATGAATCAATTACAAAAAATTTAATTACGCTTCCAACAAACCTTGGTGATGCATTAGATATGTGCGAAAAATCAAGCTTTGTAAAAGAGGTGTTGGGTGAAGATGTTGTTTTAAAATTTGTTGCACAAAAAAGAATAGAACAAGAATCCTTCTTAAAAGCAGGCGATAAACAAGAGTTTTATACCAGCAGCTACTTTTCATTTATATAAGAATTAGGCACAACGCAAGGAATATTATGGAAAGGGCTCTGATTGTATCAAATTCTAAAAAAACAATAAGCTTTGTTACCGAACTTTTGCAAAGTGCTGGTGTGGAGCAGATTTCCTCAGTGTTTACGTCGCAATTAGCGCGCCTTATGACCATAGAAATTGACTATGATGTATATATTGTAGATTCTCCATTACCTGATGAAAACGGCGAAAAATTGGCGGAATACTTAGCTGAAAAGAGTGCAAGTCAAGTACTTATGCTTGCAGATACAGAACATTATGATGAAGTGTCAGAAAACGTAGAACTTTTTGGCATTATTACAATTCCAAAACCATTAGACAGAGCTACTTTTTGGGTATCATTAAAAGCTGCCCAAGCACTTTTTAAAAAAATGATTTCC
This sequence comes from uncultured Treponemataceae bacterium, assembly GCA_964371295.1. Classification (GTDB taxonomy): domain Bacteria; phylum Spirochaetota; class Spirochaetia; order Treponematales; family Treponemataceae; genus CAYJFX01. Next base: position 5,198 of record CAYJLT010000047.1, on the reverse strand, counting down.
ATGCAAAAGCAAAACTCAGCACTCCAAAATAAAATAGAAGAGATTCGCATTGTAGATAGAGCAAAGTGCATACTCATTGCTCATTATTCGATGACTGAAGAAGAAGCACACAAGTTTATTGAAAAGCAAGCCATGACGAACCGAAAGTCAAGAAGCGCTATTGCACAAGAACTTATCAATGCACAAAATGCATAAGCGACACTATTTTTTTGAGTTTTTAGATCGTTATTACCATTCTGCATGTGATTTGGAAAAAGCAGTGCTCGAGTTTTTAATTGTTTTTTCTGAAACGCAATAAGCTAGCCTAAACCAGCCTTTCAAACCAAATCCAGTTCCAGGTGCAGCTAGTATATTATATTGTTTTAAGTGATCACAAAAAGCAAAGTCATCATCAATGAATGAAGAATGTTCACTTTTTTTAGGCATTGGAACCTTGCAAAAAAGGTAAAATGCACCTTCAGGTTCAATAAAATCAATATGAGCATTTTTAACAACATCACAAATCATTTTGCATCGCTTTTCATACAGTGAATAATCAACTTTCGCATCCCATGAGGCTGCTATTACCTTTTGAAAAAAAGCAGGAGCATTTACAAATCCTAGAGTTCTATTGGTGAAGGTGCATGCAGCTATAAGTTCTTGATTATCTGGACAGCTTGGATTAACTGCAATATAGCCAATGCGCTCTCCTGGCAAGCTTAAATTCTTTGCAAAAGAACTAACAATAATGGTATTTTCATAAAGTGGGAAAATAGGTGGAACAGTTTTGTTGTTAAAAACTATTTCTCTATATGGCTCATCACATATGATATATGGATAGCGCCCTGTTTTTTTTCCATAGCTATGTAATAGAGCTGCTAGCTCTAAAATGTTTTCTTGTGAATAGATTTTTCCCGATGGGTTGTTTGGGGAGTTTATAAGTACTGCTGCAACATCGTGCTCTTTTAGCGCTTTTTCAAAGTTTTTTATGCTAATTGATAGGTCGTCATTTGCACCAAGGGGTAATAAAGTCCCGCCATGATTTTTTGTATAATGAGTATACTCTGGGAAAAAGGGAGCCGAAACAAGCACTGTATCATTGGAATTTAATATTGCTTTAAGAACTGCATTTAATGCGCCAGCAGCTCCAACGGTAATAATAGTGTGTTCACTCGTAAGGGTTTTTGAACCATCTGGGAATTGCTCTTTTGAAACCTTTTTTGCTATTGCGCTTCTTGTTTCCACATATCCTGCATTGGGCATATAGGAATGCTTACCTAGTGTTGTTTCACTTGCTAATTTGGTTATTGCATCAGCAACTTCTTTAGGTGGTTCTAAATCTGGATTCCCTAGAGAAAAATCAAAGACATTTTCTTCTCCATGTATTCTTTTTAATTCAATTCCAGCTTCGAACATTGCACGAATAACTCCTGCACCCTTTGATGTCATTGTTTCATGTATGTGTTTTGCTATTGGCATTGTTTTCCTCGCTCAAATTGATTATACCATAGGAATTGCATACTTGCAACAAAGCGTTTTCCTTTACATTGCGTACATTTTTTTCTAGCTTTTTTTACTAGCATGTGTTATAATAGAATTACTATGTTAATTTTGTGATAGTGATCTTTTTTGGGTGTAGGCTATGAAAAAAATAATTATTGAAATATTGTCTCTTCTAATTGTAGTCTACACAGTAATTTCTTTTTCAATTGCATACATATATCAAGCTAACTCGGCTAAGAAAGACTTTCTAGAAACCTCCGCATACGAAATTGAGCAAATCTCTCAAAAAATTTATGAAAACAATGACCTCATTCGCACTATGGAAGAAAATTTAAAAAAAGAATATCTTGTAAAAGCGCGGAGCGTTTCATTGTTTTTGGAACATGATGAAAATGCAATATATAATCAACATACGCTGCAATCATATATGGATTTATTAACGTTTGATGAAATTCATTTTTTCGATGAAACAGGTACTATTTTTGCAGGGACACATCCTCAATATTATGGATACTCGTTTGAGTCAGGTGAGCAAATGGCCTTTTTTGCTCCATTACTAAGTGATAAAAACCTTGAGCTTGCGCAAGATGTTACCCCAAATACGGCAGAAAGCAAGCTTATTCAATATGTTGCGGTTTGGAATGAAGATAAAGACATGATTGTCCAAATAGGTCATGAACCAAAACATTTGTTAGAGGCTCTTGAAAATACAGAACTATCATATCTTCTCCCCTTAATGATTGATGATGCAGATATGGCATTTATTGCATATGAGAACTCTACACGTGAAATGTTAGCAGCGACAAAACGAGAATATGTTGGCAAGAATTTAGATTCGCTTATGTATAAAGTAATTTCAAATACTGTTGTAGAAAGAAATGGAGAAAGATTTCATTATTATGATGGTAAAATTGGAGACATAACACTTTTGATGAGTGCGCAAGAAAAAGTACTCTATGAGGGAGTTTTTCCATCTGCACTTGTTACCACATTAATAGTTTTGCTTATAACGCTTACACTCATGACTGTTGTCATGGCTCTTTTGAACTCGATTATTATTAGTCCGATTTTTATGCTTATCAAGGATATGAATAAGGTTGGAAAAGGTAATCTTGATATAGAAATGAACATCGACTCCACTCCAGAGTTTAAGTCTTTAAGTAATACTATAAACCAAATGATAAAGAACCTCCTTGAATATGATATACATACAACAAGACTTTTTCAAAGCATCACAATACCTATTGCAATGTTTGAATACTCAGCTACGTATGGAGAGGTAAAGGCTACGGGAAAACTGGCAGATATTTTATCTATTCCGAGTGAAGAAGTTGATTCGGTTCTAAAAGATTGGACAATTTTTTCAAGTTTGCTTGATGACATGCAGAAAAACAAACTAGAAGGTGAAGACGATATATATGTTACCAAGGATGAAGAAAGACCCAAATATTTAAAAATACAGTCGTATAGTGAGAACAATAAGGTTTGGGGATTTATTATTGACATGACAAGTGAGTTACAAAAACAGGAGCAAATAAAAAAAGAGCGCGATACTGATTTATTAACAGGATTAAGCTCGCGAAGATCTTTTCTTGAAAAATTACAAATTATTCTCTCAGAAGAGCAAAATTTTAAAGTGTTAGTTGTTCTTATGCTTGATTTAGACAACTTAAAATACGTTAATGATACTTTTGGACATGAAAGTGGTGATACTCTAATACTAACCGCTGCAAATCTTATAAAAAAATGCCCCTGTAGTAATAAGTTAGTGGCTCGCTTAGGCGGTGATGAATTTGTAGTTGTAGCATATGGAAACGATACAAAAGAAGACATACGTTACAATATATCTACATTTCATGAAATGGTTGTAGAAGCAACTATAAGTGTAGCTGATGGGCAAAAAGTTCCTGTTAGTATTTCTGGCGGATACACCTTTTATGGAGATTATGCAAGCACTTGCGGGGAATTATTGCGTGCAGCAGATGAAGCGATGTATAAAGTGAAAAGAAACAAAAAGGGGAGCATAATTGAATATGTACCTGATGTAACAAAAAAATAATCGGTATATTTTTAATATTTTAAGGACTTATGAAAGTTTTTTTTTGGGATGATATATTAAATGCAGCTACTCCTGGCTCTCCCTGTTATAAGTATTTTACAGGAGCAGCGCTTACAATTGGGGGCTTTGATGGACCTCATGTGGGGCACGCTGCTTTGTGTGCTAGGGTTTTGAACTATGCTAAGGAGTATAAAAAACAAGCAGGCATCATAACATTTGCGCATTCACCGAGGATGCTAAAAGAAAAAAAACGCTATTCTGGCGATATTTCCACCTTGCGTTTGCGATTGAAAACATTTAAAAAATGGGGATTTGATTTCGCTGTAGTCATTGACTTTTCTAAGAATTTCAGTAAAATAGATGGAACAACATTTTTGCGCATTTTAACCGATTATTGTATTATGCAATATTTAACCGTTGGGGAAGGCTTTCGTTGTGGCTATAAAGGAGAAACCGATACCGCACACATAGAATCCTTTGCAAAGGAAAATAATATTACCTTTGTTTTAGCACCTCTCATTCATGATTCTAAGCATAATGTGAGTTCATCAGTAGTTCGGCAGCTTATTCTTTCTGGAAAGCTTTTAAAGTGTGAAGACTTGCTCGGTTTTCCGTATACTCTTGACGTATCTAATATATCGCTCGAGGTAAAGAGCGTATTATCAGAAAAAAAAGTATACTTTAAGCGGACAAAAATAAGCCAAGTATTGCCACCCGATGGAGAGTACCGGGTAAGCGTTTTTGTGCAAAATGGAAAAAGTTTTTCAAGTATTTTGTGTTTGGATAACATCAACCTTCGCCTGAATGTTCCAGCCGAATACGAGAATGAACAGTTTGATGTAATTGCTTTTGATAGTAATCAAACTGAATAAATTAGTAACCTAATGGGAATAAAAAAAAGGAGAAATGAAAAAATAACTTCCATGTAATTTTTTCATTTGCAGTTTTTCTTGCGTTGCTCGAAAACTGCTATACTCGGCATCCATGCCTCGCCGCTAAAGCGGGGTTTTTATAGGAGTAAGTAATGGGACTTACAAAAGAAAAAACAACAGCCGTTGTATCAAATCTCGGTGCAAATGATAAAGACACTGGGAACACTAAAGTTCAGATTGGATTATTAACTGAACGTATTAAACAATTAACAGAACACTGTAAAATGTTCAAAAAAGACAAGAGTGCATCACGTGGTCTTATCATGTTAGTTGGTCAAAGAAGAAGATTATTAAAATATCTTCAAAGAACTAACCTCGAAGGCTACCGTGCTCTTATTAAAGAACTTGGTTTGAGAAAATAGTTCCACACGTTAAAGGGATGATGATGAAATCACATCCCTATATTTTTATTTTGCAGTTTGTGTAAAATATTCACACTGTTTTTTAGCGATAAAAATCGTATCGCTTACGTGAAAAATCGGAGAAAATATGATTCAAAGAGTAAGTTATAAAATTGGTGATGAAGAGCTTATCTTAGAAACAGGGCTTATTGCAAAGCAAACAAACGGGACAGTGTATGCCCGTTTTGGTGGTTCTGCTATTATAGCAACTGTTTGTGCTTCTTCTTCAGCTCAAGAGGGACTCGACTACGTTCCTTTAACCGTTGACTACAACGAAAAATTCTATGCCGCAGGTAAAATTCCTGGCGGTTTTGTAAAAAGAGA
>CAYJLT010000046.1:13143-13978 GCA_964371295.1 uncultured Treponemataceae bacterium | reverse complement strand
TTTTTGTCTAAGTGTTGCACTTATTCTGCAAATCTATCATGCCTAATTCGTAGTTCCTAGTTTCGAATTACGAGTGTATTCAAAAAAGCGTTTTTTTACTTTTGTAAAAGAGCGCTTTTTTTACGATCTTTGTAACTAGTTGTGTATTTTATTGTTTTCTTTGTATAATTCTCCTCTTAAGTCCGAAGGCCTCAGTTATATTTTTATGCATGTAGCAAAAAAGATATTGTTATTTTTAAAAAATAGATGTATACTATGCGTACTAATGTGATAATGTGGAGGAAAAAATGAAAACGAGTGTAAAAATTTTTGGATTATTTGCGATTATAGGTATTAGCTTTATGTTTGTGAGTTGTCCGCAAGCAAATGCAGAAAAACCTACGAGTGAAACACCAATTGTACCGGCAATTGAGATTGCTGCAAAGATGGCGACTGAAGAGATATTTAAAGAATTAGAAATTGATACTGGCTCATATAGTAAAGTATATGAAACAAAGTGGATATATGAAGGAGCCTTTCGCTATGGTAGACTGTATGCAAATGAAGATAATACAAAGCTCGTTTACGCCGATTCTAGGCACTTAACTAGGAGCATTCTTAATATTGATAATAATAGGATAGTTGAAAAAAGGCTTGAAAATATACCTGGTGAGCAGTATTTTTGGGAAAGCACAAACACTGTACTAGATAAAGCAGACTATACTATAGAGTATACTAATGGTGACCATTTTAATCACAGTGAATATATTTTATACGAAAACACAAGAACAATAAAAAATATTGGTATCGAAAATGATGAAACCTATGAACTAGAAAAATGGAGCACTGCGGAAGG
>CAYJLT010000046.1:0-13133 GCA_964371295.1 uncultured Treponemataceae bacterium | reverse complement strand
ATTCCTTTATACGAAGATATGTCTGGTTCCAAAACATTGCATATTTCAGACGCAGATATCTATAAAAAAGAAGCAAAATCTCCTTTGAGTTATATTCCCAGTAATTCAGTTATAAACGAAATCATACCAAGTGTACTTGAAACAAATAACATTGATGCTTCTTTATATGATGAGTTTTATATTAGGGAATATTCAAACAGTGGTGAAGGGACTAATGGTGGTATACTTGCTCGATTTGAATTTGTGTATCTCAATGAAAACACCATGGTTGAAGGAAGTATTTCTATTCAAAATGGAGAATTTGAAAGCATAAAAGAGGATGGCACAGTTTCTAAGGACACAATTAAAAATAAGCTCAATGATAGTAGTGTTGACACTCACAACATTACAAAAAAAGCAGACGATTTAAACTATGAAGGTGCGGTTTTAGATTTAAACGGTTACACCCATTATTCCTGTATATCATCACAAGGTGATACTAAGAATATTTTGATAAAAAAAGAAAACGACAAATTATATTTAGAACGCTTCAGTCTTAAAGAAGGTAGTTTTGAGGAATTCGTCGGACAACTGTATGTGTATAACAAACAATAAAAATTACCTTGATATAAATAGTTTTTAGGCAAAAAAACATAATTTTTTTACATTTTTCTCTTGACATCTGGAAAATCTGTGTTATACTTTTATATAGGTGTTACGTAACACCTATATTTTTTCGGAGGTACAGAAATGAAAAAAATCTTATCAGTACTCATTGTACTATCACTTGTTTTCACCGCTTTTGCTGGTGGTGGGCAAGAAGCAGACAACACAGTTGATATGTTTCAATTGAAAGTTGAAATCAAAGACGCACTTGACGCGTATGCTGCAGAGTATTCTGCAAAAACTGGAACAACTGTTACAGTTGAAACACTTGGTGGTGGTGGAGACTACGGCGGAGCTTTAAGAGCAAAAGCACAAGCAGATGAAATGCCAGACATCTTTGTAATCGAAGGTCAAGGTGGCTACGATGTATGGAAAGACTATATGTATGATCTTTCAAACGAAGACTGGGTAGCAGACACAGACTTAGCATTTATGCAAGATGGAAAAGTGTATGGTTTTCCTGTAGCTATTGAAGGTTATGGGCTAGCTTACAATGCAGATATCCTAAGAGCAGCTGGAGTAAATCCAGACACATTAACTAATAGAGCAGCATATGAAGCAGCTTTTGAAAAAATTGACTCAATGAAAGATGAACTTGGTCTTGATGCAGTTGTATCAATGGCCGCTTCAGTTTCTGGTGGTATGTGGTGGGTAGCAGCTCAACACAGCTTGGCAACATACTGGGGAGCAGGTCTTGACTTTACTGATACTAGTGTAATTGAAATGGCGCTTGAAGGCGAATTAGACAGCGATAGATTTGAACAATATGCAAAATATCTACAACTTCTTTATATCTATGCAGACCGAAACATTCTTGTAAACGGAAGCTACGATGACCAAGTTGGCTCATTTGCACAAGGTAAAACAGCATTCTTACACCAAGGTAACTGGGTAGATCCTAACATGGCACAATTGGGTGTAACATTTGAAATTGGTTATGCTCCACATGCTTTCTTAGATGAAGACACAGAAGGTTTATTCCTCTTTGCTCCAAGCTGGTACTGCGTAAACAAAAACAGTGCAAACTTAGAAGCAACATTAGACTTCTTAAGCTCAATTGCAACAACTCCAGAAGGACACGAATACATGGTTACAAATGCTGGAATGATTCCTGCGTTCAAATCAGTAGACCTTCAACCTGCAGGACAACTTAGCCAAGAACTTGTTGTAGCTAACCAAAAAGGTGGAAACTACGGTGTATTCTTTGGTATGTTACCTGATGGTGTAGGACAAAACACTTTTGGTCCAATTTTTGATCTTTTCGCACAAGACCCTACACAAATAGATCAATTTATTGCAGACATGGAAGCAGCTGTTGCAGCAATGTAGGTAAATAATTAACAATTTATAATCAATAATTGTTTGGAGTTCTTCTTGCTTGCATGCAAGAAGAACTCCAAAAACTTTATTAAACTAAGTGTATATGTTTCCACTCAGTTTAAAGAAAAAAACTTGTGAGGATGTATGATAAAAAAGCATAAAATGGCAAATTATTTATTTGTTGCGCCATGCGTGTTTGCGTTCACGATGGTTGTTATAATACCTTTTTTACTTGGTGTCTATTATTCATTAACAGACTGGAATGGTATTAGTAATAGCCCAAATTTTGTTGGATTTAAAAACTTTACAAACCTTTTTTCTCAACCAGATTTTTTATATTCATTTTTAATTACTATTGCATATACAGTAATAAATATTTTACTTGTAAATATAGTGAGCTTTTGCTTATCACTTTTAGTAACTAGCAAGGTTCGATTTAAGAATTTTTACCGAGCAGGTTTTTTTGTACCGTATCTTATAGGTGGAATTGTACTCGGTTATATATGGCAATTTATTTTTAACCAAGCCATTGTAGGAATCGGAGAGTCATTCAATATAGTGGCATTGCAAGAGTCTCTATTGGGAAATGCTAACCTTGTAATATGGGTGATGTCATTTGTTAATACATGGCAATATGCAGGTTATATAATGCTCATTTTTGTTGCAGCCATACAAGGTATTCCCTCTTCCCTTTTAGAAGCTGCGAGTGTTGATGGTGCAAATTATATAACGCGCATTTTTAAAATAGTAATTCCAATGATGGCAAATGCATTTACTATTTCACTTTTTTTAACACTAACCAATTCATTTAAGCAATTTGACATGAACTTTACACTTACCAATGGTGGTCCTGCAACAAGGTTTATGGAAGCACCAGTTAAGGCAAGTCAACTATTTGCAATGAATATTTTTAACACCGCAACTGCTAATAAAATGGCAGAAGCGCAAGCAAAGGCGGTGGTATTCTTTGTAGTCTTAGTTGTAGTATCTCTTATTCAAGTTTCTATCAATAAGAAAAAAGAGGTGGAAATGTAATGAAAAAGCTCATTAAAACACATAAGCCAATAGGCCTTGAAATCATAGGCATTATTTTATTTATCTTATTTATGCTACCGTTTGGAATGGTAATACTAAACTCTGCAAAAACTTCACCTGAGATAATTTTTGATGCGCTTGCGGCCCCTGAAAGTTGGGGTCAACTATGGGTAAATGTTACTCGAATTTTTACAAACCAAACAGTAGACTACATAGGTGCCTTTATTGACAGCACCTTTATTACCATTATTTCGCTCACAGTAATTGTGTTTTTTTCATCAATGTGCGCATGGATACTAGTACGCGTTAAGGAAAAATGGACATCGGTGTTATTTTTGCTTTTTGTGGCGGCTATGGTTATCCCTTTTCAAGTACTCATGTATCCGCTAGTTGGTTGGATGAGAATGGTAGGTAACTTTATAGGTATTAAGCTCCTCGGTACTATACCTGGCATTGTTTTTGCGTATCTTGGGTTTGGCTGTTCACTTTCGATATTCATTTTTCATGGATTTATTAAGGGAATTCCGCTAGAACTAGAAGAATCGGCAACCATTGATGGATGTGGCAAAGCAAGAACATTCTTTAATATTGTTCTTCCTCTTTTACAGCCAATTATGGTAACAGTGCTTATCCTGAATGGGATATGGATTTGGAACGACTACCTTTTACCATACTTAATTCTGGGTTCAAATGGTCAAGTGCAAACAATACCTATAGCAGTAACAGCCTTTGCGGGTGCATACCTTAAACAATGGGATTTAATTTTAACTTCTGCATTAATTGCAATTGTACCAGTTATTATTTTATACCTGTTTGCACAAAGGTATATTATTCGTGGAATGGTTGAAGGGTCAATTAAGTAAGAAAATCCTGTTGAAGGGGTTTATTGCAATAAACCCCTTCAACGCCTATATAATAAAATAAAAATTTTGGAGAAAGAGTATGAAAGTAGTATTAGTTGGAGCAGGTAGCGCTCAATTTGGCTGTGGAAGTTTAGGAGATATCTTTTGCAGTAAAGAATTAAAGGGGAGTGAAGTAGCCCTCCTTGATATTAATGCAGAAAGCTTAGATAAAGTCTTTCAAGTAGCAAAATCTTTTGTTGAAGAAAAAAAACTTGACTTTAACATTACTGCAACAACAAATAGAAAAGAAGCTTTTAAAGGTGCAAATTTTATTATTTCTTCTATTGAAGTAGGAGATAGATTTAAGCTTTGGGATGAAGATTGGAAAGTTGCGATGCAATACGGTTACCATCAAGTGTACGGAGAAAACGGTGGCCCTGGTGGCGTGTTCCATTCACTTCGAATAATTCCACCTATTTTAGACATTGTGCGAGACGCAATGGAAGTGTGCCCTGATGCCTATATTTTTAACTACTCAAACCCAATGACTGCTATCACTACAACTGTACTGCGAGCATTCCCTCAAGCTAAGTTTATAGGTATGTGCCACGAGATTGGATGGCTTTATAGGTGGCTGCCAAGAATGCTTAATACACCAGTTGAAGACTTACACTTTAGAGCAGCAGGTTTAAATCACTTTAGCTGTATGTTAGAGCTAAAGAATACAAAAACAGGACAGGATCTCTATCCTGAAGTGTTAAAAAAAGCACATGCCTTTTTTGAAGTAGAGCCAGGTTATTCAGACCTCTTAGATAGATTCCGTGAAACTGGTGAAGCAGAAGAAACTGAAAAATATGCTAAGGAAAACCCTAACATCAAAAGTAAGTATAAATGGGCAGATAGAACTCTTTTAAAATTCATACTCGAAACATATAAGCTTTTGCCAATAACAACAGATAGCCACTTTGGTGAATATATTTCATGGGCATGGGATGTTGCAGAGCATAAGGGTATTCTAGACTTTTATGAATACTATAAAACTTCACTTCCAAGCAAGGTGCCATCAATTGAGTTGGTAACTCACGAAAGGGCAGTCCCTATTATGGATGGAATCATAAGTAATGCAGGTTTTGAAGAAGCTGCAGTAAACATCCAAAACAATGGTTTAATTGAAGACCTTCCATCTTGGATTGCAATTGAATGTCCTGCGATTATTGACAAAAATGGATTAACAGGTATTAAAACAAATGTTCCTAAGGGCTATCAAGCACTTTTACGAAACTATTGTGGTGTGTACGACTTAACTGCTGAGGCTGTAATTCATAAATCTAAAGATTACGCAATTCAAGCAATGCTTGCCAATCCAATAGTAAATCGTTGTTTACCAGTTAAACCAATGGTAGAATATATGATTTCTCAACAAGAAAAATGGTTAGGATATCTAAAATAGAGTTATGCTATTCGCTGAGATGATAACGCACTAATTGTAGGTTATCACTCTGCGATGTATAAGGTTTTCAAGTTATTTGTCTAGTGCACACACAATACTATTTGACATCTAACACTAATAGTAAGGCATCTAAGGATAAAAAATGGCAACAATAAAACATATTGCGCGAAAAGCTGGGGTAAGTCCTACAACAGTTTCAAATGTGCTCAATGGAAGAACTGAAAAAGTTTCGAAAGAAACCTTAAAGCTAGTGCAATCTGTTTTAGAATCTGAAAACTACACCCCTAATCTAGCTGCACAAATTTTAGCACACAAAAAATCTCATATAATTGGTGTAATTGTTTACAAAGCACCGCGTGTGGGTGAAACTATGTTCGAAGACCCCTTTACTTCTATTGTATTAGGAGCTTTCGAGGAAGAAATAAGAAAAAATGGCTATTATATGATGGTCCATGTTACTGATAGTGCAGATGAAGTTGTGAAGCTCGCAAAGTCATGGAAACTTGACGGGCTACTAATATTATGGCTTGTTGATGAAGCGACTGAATCCTTACTTGAATCAAGTGAAACACCCACTGTTTTTTTAGATTGTTATTATTCAGGTAACAATAAACATTTTTATAATGTTGGTCTCAATGATTTTAAAGGCGGCTATGATGCAACAATGTACCTTATAAGAAAAGGGCACAAACGAATTGCGGTGCTTTCTGATGATGAAGAAATTGTTGGTGGTTATAAGTATCGTTTTAAAGGATATAAAAAAGCATTTATGGATTCAAATATGCCTGTAAGTGAAAGCTCTCTTGTTAGTATTTCTCGCAATAAAGAAAAGCGATTGCAATCATATAAGGAAATTTGCAGTACATCTTTTTCATACACTGCTTTGTTTTTTCTAGCAGATTATTATGCTGCGGAAGCAGTTAGTTATTTTCAAGAGAACAACATAAGAGTTCCAGAAGATATTTCTATTGTTGGCTTTGATGATAATATATATTCAAGAATAATACACCCGCAAATTACTACCATTCACCAGGATACCTTTAACCGTGCAAAAACTGCAGTATCTGTGTTACTAAAAGTTATAAAAGGTGAAAATATATCTGAAAAAAATATCAAAATGGATGTAAAACTCATAGAACGTGATACCGTAAAGGATATTTCATAGTGTCGCTGTGTTTTAGAAGCATACATTAATGCCTAGAGTAAAATTTTTCAAACTTACAAAATACTAAAGTGAACTTCATTTTTTCCCGAAAATATAAATAGAGGTGAACTATATGGCTGGGATTAATGGAATTACAAGTGGCTTTTCAAGTATTACAAATGGATATTCGGCAACTGAAGCTGCTACACTACAAAATGAAATCAGTACATTCCAAGCTCTAGTCGATGCAGTTCAGCAGGGTAATACCGCTCAGTCTGAAAATACATCAGGCGAGGGTATTGCTTTTACATCACAACCAATTCCCCTAGCAGAAGAGGGTAGGCTCAATGGTGACTATGCAACAGGCTTTGCAAATACTTTCACCACAGAAGCTGACAAAAATGCACTTCCTTCAGGGGCTGCAGCAAATAACCCCTCAGTTGCATATGAGGGAAAAACAATCGATAAAACAAGTGCTCTATACGAAAAGTCATTAGAACTAGAATCATACTTTGTTAAGATAATGCTTTCATCCATGAGAAGTAGCCTAAGAGGTACCAGTTTAAGCGGAGAAGAAAAATCTTACGCGCAACAAATGTATGATGATATGTTCTATGATGAGCTTGCTACCACCATGACAAAAAATGCAGGTTTCGGCTTAGCAGACCAAATCTATTTGCAATTAGATGTATAATAGTGAATAAATACTACAAAGGCTATACTTTAATTAAAGTGTAGCCTTTTTTTTGTTTAATTTAGCATATATAATCATATTTTAAAGCAGTTTTTGAAAAAATATACATTCTTTTTTGCATAAATTCCCTTTTTTTTTACTTTTGCAGATTTTTAAAGTTGATTAAATTATTCTTGAGTGCTATAATTACATGATTTTTCTATTCAAATAGCAAAAATTAAAAAAGAGAGGGAAATAATAAACGATGTTTATTATTTGCAAGCATTCGTTTGCCGAGTAGTGTCGTTGACACATCGCCACAAAAATTTGAGGGAGATTTTTATGAAAAAAAATCTATTACTTGTACTTATGGTACTAAGCGTAGCATTTGCTTTTGCAGGTGGACGCGATGACGTTGCTGCTTCTGGAAGCGGGGATGTAAAAATTGGAATTATCACAGGAACAGTTTCACAAGGTGAAGAAGAGTTTCAAGCTGCACAAAACATGGTTGCAAAATATCCTGGACAAATTGTTACAGCAACTTACCCAGACAGATTCAATGAAGAAGTAGAAACAACTATTTCACGTGTAGTACAACTTGCTAGTGACCCAGATGTTAAAGCTATCGTATTCGTACAAGCTGTACCTGGTGCAATTGCTGCAATTGAAAAAGTACGTGAAACACGTCCTGAAATGTTGTTTGTAACTGGTGTTGCTGCTGAACCACCAAGAGAAATTGCTGCTGTTGCAGACATCGTAATGTTAAACGACGAAATCTCAGTTGGAGAAACTCTTGTACAGCAAGCTGTTTCACAAGGCGCAAAAACACTTGTACACTACTCATTCCCACGTCACTTAAGCTACGAAACAATTTCACGCCGACGTGATTTATTTATGGAAAATGCAGAAGCTCTTGGAGTAACATATGTTGAAGCAACTGCACCAGATCCTACTGGTGACGCTGGTGTATCAGGAGCACAGCAATTTATTGTTGAAGACGTTCCAAGAAAATTAGCTGAATACGGAAAAGACACTGTATTCTTCTCAACTAACTGTTCAATGCAAGAACCACTTATTCGTGGTGTAATTGAAGGTGGCGGTGTATATTCACTACAATGCTGTCCTAGCCCTTACCACGCATTCCCTGCAGCTCTTAACATTTCAACAGAAGGTCATGAGGGAGATGTTCAATATCTTCTAAATGAAATTGAAAAGAAAGTTGCTGAAGCTGGAAATGAAGGTCGCGTAAGTACATGGCCTGTTCCTATTAACATGCTTATGGTTGAAGCTGGTGTTGACTATGCAATGCGCTGGGCAAACGGTGAATTTACAGACACAAATGATTACGAAGAATTCCAAAAAAGTATTGCAAAAGTTGTAAAACAAACAGGTGATACAAATACTGCTAACATTAGATTATATGAAGATAATGAAGGCAATCTTGAAAACTTCTATATGATTAGCTGTGACTATTACAACTTCTAATATTATACAATAGAAGAACAGAATTTTTAAAATATGTGGGCACCCATTTTGGCGTGCTCACATACGTTTTTTGATGATAGATACTTACATCATCGCTACAGTTTTTTAATCCCGCAAAAATGTGGTACAAAAATCCATTAAAATCAAAAAACATTTAATGGCAAAGAATTTATAGGTAGTGTACTATCTATTAATGCTTTGCTATAACTATATACGTCGTTATATAGAATGCTAAAAAATAAGGATGATACTATTTTGAAATCTGAATATGTATTACAAATGGAAAACATATCAAAAACGTACGGTGACAATGCTGTACTGAAGAATGTGTCCTTGCGTGTTAAACCTGGTGAGATTTACGCTCTTATTGGTGAAAATGGTGCTGGTAAGTCTACCCTCATGAATATACTTTTTGGGATGAATGTTATTCATCAAACAGATGGTTTTGAAGGAAGTGTAAAGATTAATGGTGACGATGTTAATTTTATGTCGCCTAATGATGCAATGCAAGCTGGCGTAGGTATGGTGCATCAAGAATTTATGCTTATTCCAGGCTTTACGGTAGCAGAAAATATTAAAATTGGTCGCGAGCCAACCGTACCAACAATACTCAGTAGAATACTTGGAAAAAGTTTAGAAAAGCTCGATTGGAATAAAATTGAAAAAGATTCTAAGGTTGCCTTAGACTCAATTGGTATGAATATTGAAGAGTACAGCAAAGTTGCAGGTCTTCCGGTAGGATATATGCAATTTGTTGAAATAGCTCGTGAAATTGACAAAACAGCGGTGAAGGTTCTTGTATTTGATGAGCCAACAGCAGTACTCACCGAATCTGAGGCAGAAACACTTTTATCGGTTATGAAAACCATTTCAGAAAAAGGTATTGCAATTATATTTATTACACACCGTCTTTCAGAAGTTATGGATGTAGCGCAAACTATGTCAATTTTACGAGATGGGCAGGAAGTTGCCACAAAGGCAATTAAAGATACCACAGTAGTAGAAATTGCTCAACTCATGGTTGGTCGAAAAATTGAAAAACTTGTAGATGACAACAAGCATGGTTCCTATTCTCCAACTGATGAAGTAGCGGTAAAAATAGAAAATCTTACTGTTTCTATGCCTGGTGAAAAGGTTAGAGGTATTGATGTTGAAATAAAAAAAGGCGAAATTTTTGGTTTAGGCGGATTAGCGGGACAAGGTAAAATTGGTATTCCAAATGGCATAATGGGAATTTATCCAGCTAGTGGAAACGTTGAAGTTTTTGGAAAAAAAATAGATTTTGACATCTTGGGAGAAGCCCTAAGTGCTGGCATTGCCTTTGTGTCTGAAGACAGACGTGGAGTAGGGCTTTTGCTTGAAGAAAGCATTGAACACAATATAATTTTTAATGCTTTGACCGTTAATGGCAAATTTCTCAATAAGTTTGGCTTATTGAGCTCAAAAAAAGCCTTAGAACACACAAAAAATATGATACAGCTTTTAGATATTCGTTGTACGGGCGCGCACCAAAAAGTTGGCAGGCTATCTGGTGGTAACCAACAAAAGGTTTGTCTAGCGAGTGCTCTCACCTTAAATCCTAGTGTATTAATTGTTTCAGAACCGACGCGCGGTATTGATATTGGTGCAAAAAAGCTTATACTAGAACACTTAGTTAAGCTTCGAGATGAGCAGGGTATGACAATCATCATGGTATCAAGTGAATTAGTTGAACTAAAGAGTATTTGTGATAGAATTGCCATTGTTTGTGATGGTGCAATTTCAGATATTTTAAGCCCTGATGCAAGTGATGCTGATTTTGGCCTTGCTATGAGTTCTGTAAAAAAGAAGGGGAAGTAGAATGTTTACAACTATAAAAAAGGCCATTTTAGATTTTGGCTTACCTCGTATAATTATTTTATCATTTTTTATATTATTAATGATACTGGCTGCGGTGTACGGAATGAATATTCCAGTGCTCCTTGGAGATGTCTTAAGACGTTGGGGAATGTTTGGTGTTTTAGTTTTAGCAATGGTTCCCGCAATTCAATGTGGCATTGGACCCAATTTTGGTGTTACAATTGGTATTGTAGGTGGATTAATTGGAGCTCTTATTTCAGTAGAATTTAGAAGCTTTGGTTTTTATGACTTTATAGGTGATCCAACAGGTATGGCAATAGTGAGCATCATTGTTGCCATGGTATTGGGAATTATCATATCTTCAATTTTTGGATTTTTGTATGGTCTATTGCTTAATCAAGTAAAGGGTAGCGAAATGACCGTTTCTACGTATGTAGGATTTTCGGTAGTTGCACTCATGAATATTATGTGGCTCATACTTCCTTTTAAGAGTCCTACATCAATTTGGCCTTTAGCAGGACAAGGTTTACGAAATACCATTAGCTTAGAATTAGATTTTACCATGGTACTAAATAACCTATTTGGATTTACGATTGGTGGCACACGTGAAATTGTAGACGGTATTGAAACAGTTGTAGGAGGAATGTACATTCCTACTGGTTTAATTTTGTTTTTTATTATTTTTGCTTTGGGAATGTGGGTTTTTACAAGAAGTCGTGTTGGTATTATGATGAGTGCGGTTGGTAGCAATCAAGTGTATGCAAAGGCAGCAGGCATTAATGTAAACAAGATGAGAATCTTGGGTACAACTATTTCTACAGCCCTTGGAGGAGTTGGTATTATTATGTATGCGCAAAGCTTTGGCTTTTTACAGTTATACAATGCTCCGCAAATGATGGGCTTTACCTGTGTTGCTTCAGTGTTAATTGGTGGCGCCTCTATTGGAAGGGCACGAATTTTTAATGTATTACTCGGTACCTTCCTCTTTCAAGGAATCTTAACAGTTGCTCTTCCCGTTGTAAACTTAATTATTCCTGAAGGAAATTTATCAGAAATATTACGTATCATTATCTCAAATGGCATCATTCTTTATGCATTGAGTAAGTCAAAGGCAGGTGCAAAATAATGAAAAGTCAATTAGGTATACAAACGAAAAATTTTTTCGTAAAAAACAATGTACTCGTACTATTTGCGGTGCTTTGTATAAGTTGTTATTATGCATCTGGTACTACGCTTACATTCCTTATGCCAGAGCTTTTTACCAGAATAAGCCGGAATACCTTTATGGTCTTAAGTTTAATTATTCCTGTTATTGCAGGCTTAGGCCTCAATTTTGGTATTGTTCTCGGTGCCATGGCAGCACAAATTTCTATCTTTTTGGTTGTATTGTGGGGCTTTGGTGGATTTGGAGGAATACTTTTTTGCGCATTAATTGCTACCATTTTAGCAATAGTATTTGGATATTTTATTGGACGCCTTTTTAACAGTATGAAGGGAACCGAAATGATAGGCGGTCTTGTAGCAGGCTACTTTTCTGATGGTTTATACCAATTATTGTTCTTATTTATTTTTGGTGGAGTTATAAAAATTGCAAATGATACGTTGATGATTTCAGGTGGCGTTGGGGTAAAAAATGCTATAAGTTTATCAGAAAGAGGCGATTGGGCTGGGCTCAAGTATTCAATAGATAACATGCCTATGTTGAACATTATATTGTTTGCCTTCGCTGTTGTTCTTGTGGTGACAATTTGTACTATTATCTTTAGGCTTGTAAATAAGCAAAAATTGCAATTACAAAAAATTCTAAAGGTGCTTGTGCCTCTTACTGTTTTAGTTGCACTCAGCTTTATACCAGCGGTAAATGACTTTTTTAAACAAGATAGGCTTTTATTAGTTAATGCGATAGAAATAGCGGCCGTAATTGCTACGGTATACAGTGTGTATAAGATTGTGTTAACAATTGTACACAAGAAATCATTAAAAACATGCAGGATATTTTTTATTGCTATTGCTAGCTCCGCCATTGCTTATGGATTAACTTATGTTGGTCCATTTTATCAAGCAAGTGTAATGGTGCAGCTACCTGTGCTAACATATATTCTTATTGCTGGTTTGTGTTTGTTTATTCCGTGGTTTATGCAAACAAAATTGGGCCAGGATATGAGAACAGTAGGCCAAAACAGAGATGTTGCTACATCAGCAGGCTTAAATGTAAACAAAATTCGTATTATAGCTATGATTATGTCAACTGTTTTAGCGAGCTGGGCGCAGCTTATTTCAATTCAAAACATTGGTACTATGTCGACATATGGTTCACATAACCAAGTAGGATTATATTCTATTGCTGCCCTTTTGGTAGGTGGTGCATCTGTTCAAAAGGCTACAACAAAGCAAGCTATTTTGGGTGTAATTTTGTTTCATACATTATTCATTCTTTCACCGGTTGCAGGTACAACGCTCATGGGCGATGCACAAATTGGTGAATACTTCCGTGTATTCGTGGCATACGGAGTTATCGCAGTAAGCCTCGCCTTGCATGCGTGGAGAAGAAAGTCTCCTAAGTTATAGAAGACAGTGAGGCATGGATGCCTCACAAGAGAAGAAACCAAAAAGCAGTATACATTTTGTACACTGCTTTTTTTATAAACTTGCAATTTTAAGTAAAGTGTGATAATCTTTAAATATGTACAAAAAAATGAG
>CAYJLT010000045.1:5435-14130 GCA_964371295.1 uncultured Treponemataceae bacterium | reverse complement strand
TGCTCAGAAAAGATTTACCCTTGAGCGATGTAAGTGAAGTAGAGGTAGTGAGACACTACTTTAATCTTTCAAAAAAGAACTTTTGTGTTGATGAAAATATGTATCCCTTGGGAAGTTGTACCATGAAGCATAATCCCAAAATAAATGAAAAGCTTGGAAAAGATGCAAATTTTGCTCTTTTGCACCCATTGGCTGGTGAAAAGGCAAGTCAAGGTGCATTAGAAATCATGCACGACATGGAAGAATATTTTAAATCTATCACAGGAATGCACGGGGTAACGTTTAATCCTGTCGCAGGCTCCCATGGGGAGCTCACAGCCCTTATGGTGGTAAAAAAGTATTATGAAAAAAAGGGTGAAAAGCGAAATATTGTACTTATTCCAGACTCAGCCCATGGAACAAATCCAGCTTCAGTTACGATGTGTGGGTTTGAAGTTCGTGAGCTAAAGTCTACCGCAGAAGGTGATGTAGATTTAGATTTTCTAAAAGAAGCTTTGGATGAAAATGTAGCTTGTATGATGCTTACGAGTCCTGCAACTACGGGGCTTTTTGACAGAAATATTCACAAAATTGCAGACTTAATTCATAACAATGGTTCTCTTTTTTATGGTGATGGTGCAAACTTAAATGCAACGGTTGGAAACGCACGTTTTTCAGACATGGGATTTGACCTCATGCATATAAATGTGCATAAAACGTTTTCAACTCCTCACGGCGGTGGTGGACCAGGTTCAGGTCCAATTTCTGTAGTAGAAAAACTTACTCCATTTTTGCCAACCCCGAGAGTTGAAAAAACGAGCGCAGGGTATATTCTTTTGCAAGACAAACCAGACTCAATCGGGGCTGTACATAGCTTTTATGGAAACTTCTTAATCTATCTAAGAGCATGGGTGTATATCCGTCTTTTAGGTGCTGAAGGATTAAAAAACGCAGGGGAAACTGCTGTGTTAAATGCAAATTACTTACTTGCTCTATTAAAAGATGAATACAATGTGCCAATCAAAAGGCGTTGTATGCATGAGTTTATTATTAATGATAAAGATTTTCCAAATACCGATAAGGGCATTACAACAGACCATATTACGAAACGTCTTTTGGATTATGGTTTTCATGCCCCAACGGTCTTTTTCCCACTTATCGTGGATCACGCAATGATGATAGAGCCAACAGAAACTGAATCAAGGGAAACTCTTGAGTCCTTTGCAAAGGCTATGATTGCAATAAAAAAAGAAGCGCAAGAAAATCCTGAGCTTATTTTACACGCTCCGCATACAAAGGCGGTAAAACGTGTTGATGTAGTGAGCGCTGCACGCAAACCGATCCTTAAGGTATCCGCAGATTACGCAGATTAATAGGATTTCTATTGGAAGGAGCTACAGGAATTTTAACAAAATGTAAAAACTGGTACATGCCAGGACGGAGATTCTTCCTGTAGTCCAATAGAAAGTAAAGTCAGAATGACGGGCTATGTTTTTACTTTTTTTGTGGTGTTCGGAATAAAGATTTAATACTCAATAATAAAAATCTGTGTAATCCTATAAATCTGCGGATAGCGAATGACCAATCTTGGTGGTAAATGCAAAATTCGCTTAGAAACTATTTTCCACGTTTGTTCATTTCTACATAGCCTCTTTGTGCCATAACAGACTTGTAGGCTGGTCGAATAATTTTTCCGCCATTCACTAATTCTTCCAAGCGGTGTGCAGACCACCCTGATATGCGAGCAGTTGCAAAAAGTGGTGTGTACATTTCCTTAGGAAGATCTAGCATATGATAAATTAGGCCTGAGTAAAAGTCTACATTTGCACTAACACCCTTGTACATCTTTCGTTTTTCTCCAATTACCTTTGGTGCGAGTCTTTCAACGGCAGAATAGAGAGCAAACTCTTTATCAAAGCCTTTTTGTTTTGCAAGCTCTTCAACCCATTTTTTTAGTGTTGTTGCACGAGGGTCGGAAAGCGAATAGACTGCGTGCCCAATACCGTACACAAGGCCTGTTTTATCGTATGCGTCTTTATCAACCAAACGTTCAACATATTTTTCAACTTCTGCTTCATCTGTCCAATCTTTAATATTTTCCTTTATATTATCAAACATATCCATAACCTTAACATTTGCGCCTCCATGCTTTGGGCCTTTTAAGGACGCAAGAGATGCAACCATTGATGAATATGTGTCTGTTCCAGAAGATGTTACAACATGGTTTGTAAATGTTGAGTTATTACCCCCACCATGTTCTGCATGTAATACTAAGCAAAGGTCAAGAATTTGTGCTTCAAGCTCAGTGTATTTACTATCACTTCTAAGCATGTGCAATATATTTTCGGCAACAGAAAGCTCAGGTAGAGGCGGGTGAATTACAAGGCTTTCATTTTTGTAATGGAATGCATATGCTTGGTATGAATAGACAACTAGCGATGGAAATTGAGCAATAAGGCGCAAACACTGAAACATAACATTTTCAAGACTTGTGTTGTCAGCTTCTTCATCGTAAGTGTATAGGGTTAAAATTCCGCGGGAAATCATATTCATCATATCTTTTCCAGGGGTTCCCATAACAGTGTTTCGAACAAAATTATCGGGTAGAGGCATGCAAGAGCTCAGAATTTCTTTAAACTCATTTAGCTGGTCACTTGTAGGCAGTTCTCCAAAAAGCAATAGGTAGGTGGTTTCTTCAAATCCAAAGCGTTTTTCATCGATAAACCCTTTTACAAGTTCTTCAACATTAATGCCCCTATAATAAAGGCGCCCTTCACAAGGAACTAAATCGCCTTCTTGCATTATGTATGCAATAACCTCTGATATTTCAGTGAGTCCTGCTAACACACCTTTACCGCTAATATCTCGAAGGCCTCTTTTAACTTCATACTTTGCATATAATTCTGAATCAATCATATTATGTTGGTTTGCAATAGCACAATATGCATTGATTCTATCTTTAAGTTTTTGTTCCATATTGTTCTCCTCATAAAAATCTCCATACATTATATCATGGATTTTTGAATTTGTGGGAAAAAATTTGTAAAATTGAATTATATAAAGCCACTGATGAGCAGGATGTTAAGGATAGTTTTTTTGTTTATAGATATCACTCTTGCACACAACACCGTTTTTTGGTATATTCTCTGTAGATTTTTTATTGGAGAGGCTATGAAAAAACTTATTAAGTTTATGTTGTTGTGTGCAATTGCAATAGTACTGGTTGGCTGTGACGATGTTGTAGGTTCAAACTCTGGTGATACGCCAAATTCGGGAGAGGGGAGTATAACACCTGAGCAAGGAGATGGACAAGAAACTGTTGACTTTGATGTTACATACACAGAGGACTTTACTGACGGGGAGAGTGTAGATAGTTTCTATCATGCCAACTATACACATAGTTTTGGAAGCACTGGTGTTGCCCTTTCTGCTCAGGGTAGTACGCAGAAAATACATGATGATTATGTAGTACCTGCAATTACACTAAGCGGAAGACAGGATTATTCAAATAAGATTGAAGTTTCAGGAATCAATGGCTTAGGGACAATTACTGTTAATTATAAATCTTGGACTTCTAGTTCAATAGCTAAAGGTGAGCTTAATTTAGAGGTTGACGGTTCTGTAATTGAAACACTCGATCATTACAAGAATGATGAAATACTTAATCATGTTTTTGTGGTCAAGGATTCGAATGCAATGGGCTTTATTCTCAAACCTTCTGTTGGAGGTAGTAATAATGGTGATCACCGCATCCATATTTATGACGTTACTTGGACAACAACAAACTAGTAATTCGGAATTACCAATTATCCTTCCCAAACCCTTGACATTACCCCTATAAATTTGATAAAATACGTTCTAGCGTTTTGACTATCCCCGTTTGTCAAAGGGCAAGGGCAGGTTTATCTTGCTTATCTACCAAAGAATATTATTAACAAGAGGTGTTACATGTACGCACTCATTGAGTATAAGGGAAAACAGTATAAAGCTGAAAAAGATGCCCTCATCAGAGTTGACAAAATTGATATTGAACAAGGAAAATCTATTTCTATTGATACAGTAGTAATGGTAAATGATGACAAAAATGTTGTTATCGGAACTCCTTATGTAAAAGGTGCTGTAGTTGAAGCAACTGTAGAAGATACTTTTAAAGATAAAAAAGTAATTGTTTACAAGTATAAAAGCAAAAAAGACTACCACAGAACTATCGGTCACAGACAACGATATACAAATATCCGCGTAACTGGGATTAAGCTCGGTTCAGCTAAAAAAGACGCTGAATAAATATTTATCTTTGGTGTAAAATGATACAGGTTTTACTTGTAATCACCAAAGAGGGTGAGCTTGTTTCGTGCAAGGCAGAAGGTCATGCGCTTTTTTCAAAAAAAGGAAGCGATATAGTGTGTGCAGCAGTGACAACATTGCTTAGAACTACACTTTCTGTATTGGAATCATACGATTTTATTACGCTCGAAGCATCAGCACCTGTACGTGGAACTTTATCGTTTCACATAAAGAAAAAACATGAAGATGGGAAAGGCTGTAAGGCCTCTGACTCATCCTTGTTGATATATGCAAAGGATTTTTTAGAAAAGGGTATTACAACACTATGTAACGAGTATCCTGAGCATGTATCGCTGCATATTACTAATAATAAAAATGTCGGTTTATAAACTGATTTTTCAATGCTAACTGGAGGCATACTATGGCACGCAAAAAGGGCGGAAGTGGCGCTAAAAATGGTCGAGACTCAAATCCTAAATACTTAGGTGTTAAAGCATACGGCGGAGAATTTGTAACTGCAGGTTCAATTTTAGTTCGACAACGTGGTACAAGAATTCATCCTGGTGACAATGTAGGTCGTGGAAAAGACGATACATTGTTTGCAACCGAAACTGGAAATGTATTATATCATGAACGCAAGGGTAGAAAACTTGCATCAATCGTAGCCGCGAACTAGTGATCCAATTTGCAGACGAAGCTGTCATTGAAGTTCGTTCCGGCAAAGGTGGTAATGGGTGCATAGCGTTTAGGCGTGAAAAATATGTACCCAATGGCGGGCCTGCAGGTGGCGACGGTGGTCGTGGCGGCGATGTCATATTTCGTGTAAAAAGAAACCTCAGAACATTATCTCATTTACGCAAACAACGTGTTTTTAAAGCTAAAAACGGTGGTGACGGTAGTGGCAGTAATCGCTACGGTGCCGATGGCGAAGATGTATTTATTTTTTTGCCACCAGGAACACGGGTTGTTGATGCAGAAACAGGCGTTTTTGTATGCGAATTTACAACTGAAAGTGAAGATGAAGAATTTATGTACCTCAAAGGCGGGAACGGCGGATGGGGTAATGTCCATTTTAAAAGTTCAGTCACACAAGCTCCAAGAAGGGCGAACCCAGGTGGGGATGGAGAAGTAAAAAAACTTCGAATTGAATTGAGTATAATGGCAGACATAGGCCTTGTTGGTTTTCCCAATGCAGGTAAATCATCTTTGTTAGACTTTTTAACTAATGCACGCCCAAAAATAGCACCATATCCGTTTACAACAAAAATACCCAATTTAGGTGTTTTACATGTTAATGAAGAAGATTCGTTTGTTATTGCAGATATTCCTGGTATAATTGAAGGTGCTAGCGACGGTGCAGGTTTAGGTATACGGTTTTTAAAACATATTTCAAGAACGCAAGGATTAGCTTTTTTAATTGATTGCTCAGATGATAATTATCTTGATGCGTATGAAAAATTACAAGAAGAATTGGAGTCATTTTCAAAGCCAATACTAAACAAGCCAAGTATAATATTATGTAATAAAATTGATGTAGAAGGTGCGGCTGTGCGAGCAGCAGAACTTGCTGCAAAATATAAAAACCATGTGTGTCTTCCAATGTCGGTGCATAGTAAAGAAGGTTTAGATAAAGTGAAGCAAGCATTGATTACACTTGTAGAAGAAGGGCTTCGTGCAACTTCAAAAAACACGGATGAGCCCATCCACATACAAAGTGCTTTTTTACAAGCTCGCTCGATATATACAGAAGATGACGATGAAATGGTGCAGTATCCCGGAAGTGAATAATGAAGCTTGCAATACTGGGTGGATCATTTAATCCTGTCCATAATGGGCATCTTTCTCTTGCAAATTGCGCAGTTAATCAACTAGGTTATGATACAGTAGCTTTTGTCCCAGCGTATAATCCTCCCCATAAAGAGATCGCGTCTGGTGCTAGTACTGAAAATAGACTTGAAATGCTTGCAATGGCCATTAGCACAAGGGAAGAGTTTTATCTTGAACCATGTGAAATTGAACGAAAGGGTGTGTCATATACAATTGACACTGTTTCTTACTTAGAAAAAAAATACATTGGAAGCCTTGAAGGTCCTATTGGGGTAATTATTGGCGATGATCTAGTATCTGGATTTCACCTTTGGCAAGATGTGCAAGTCCTTGTGCGTAGTACAAGGGTTCTCCTTGCAACAAGGTTGCAGCCCATGACGAATACCTTAGATTTTCCATTTAATCACACGGTAATGCACAATGCTATTGTCGATGTGTCCTCCGAAGGGATACGAAACAATATAAAGAATGGCAAAGACTGGGAAAGTTTAGTGCCTGCATGTGTGCATGATTATATAATTGACAGGAATTTGTATGCTAAAGTCGATAAGTGATAAAACTATTGAGCGTGTTCGTTTATTTGTACTTAAATCACTTTCAATTCATCGCTATGAGCACTCCATGAGAGTAGCAAAGCTTTCTAAAGACTTATGTGAGCATTATGGAGAAGATGGAAGGATTGGATATTTTGCTGGTCTTTGCCATGACATGTGTAAAGAATTTGATAAAAAAATGCTGGAAGTAATTGCACATAAAAATAAGGTTATACTGTCAGAAACAGAGAAAAAAAAACCATCTATTCTTCATGGTAAGGTGTGCTCAATAGTATTACGAAAACAATTTAAAATAAAAAATAAAGAAGTGTTAGAGGCAGTTGAGTTTCATACCTTTGGAAAAAAAAACATGTGTAATATAGCAAAAATTGTTTGCGTTGCAGATAAAATTGAGCCAGAAAGGCCCTATATGTCTTCTTTAAAAACAAAAAATCTGCTAAAATTAGATTTAGATATTCTATTGTTTAGTGTGTTAAAAGAAGTAATAGAGGTGAGAAGAGAAAAAGGCGAAGAAGTCTTCCCTGAAGCTCTATGGATATTTGAGTAATATAAACGTAATATATATTTACGTATGCTGGAGAGTTTGTAATGGCGAAAATTGTGTTACCATTTGGTAGGCATGTAATTTTTATTGTTCTAATTATTATTATATTAAGTGTGATGTCTTTTACAGTTTTTGTAGCACTTCGTACTAACATAGTAGAAGAAGTTTTAGAAACTGATCAGATTATTAAGTTGCTTTTAGTTGTTGAGGATGGTGGAGAGGCTATGTCTACAACAATATTAACGTATTACCCAGTTTCCCAGCGAGGAGCCTTGATTGATATCTTGGGAAATACTGGTGGAATTTATTCAAGTCTTGGTAGGGTAGATAGACTAGATGCTGTATACAAAGAAAATGGAATAGATGTCTATAGAGCAGAAATAGAAACATTAGTAGATATGACAATTCCGTTTTCAATTGAAATAAGCTTAAGTGATTTTTCTGTGTTAACTGATCGATTAGGGGGACTAGATGTTTCTGTTCAATCGCCAATAGATGATGTTATCGATGGAGTTTACTACTTGTTACCCTCAGGACAAATAAAACTTGATGGTGATAAGGTTGTTACGTATCTAACCTATGAAGGCGAATTGGAAGAGTCCTCTGATAAAGAGTTTCGAACAAGAAATACAATTGTTGCTTTTTTTAAGGCGCTAGGCGAAAATGCTAACGATATTTTTAATGATGATACATTTAAATATTATGAAGACCACATGAGAGCAAACATTGATTCAAGAGACTTTTATAATCTATTAGAAACAATTTCGCATGTAGATGCAGAGCGTCTCTTTCCTCAGGTAATTACTGGCTCTGAGAGGGTAGTAGATGGTGAAATATTACTTTTCCCATACAATGATGGGCAGTTAATAAAAGATGTACTGCAGCAAACGGTATTAGCCCTTGTTTCAGAAGCAACCTTTAGTAGGGTATATGCATTGGAGATCCAAAATGGTACAACTATCCAAGGACTTGCTAGAAATACATCAAGTCTTTTAAGAAGTACTGGGTATGATGTTGTAAGTACTATAAATGCAGATAGAAATGACCATGAAGAAACCTTTATTATTGATCATATTGGTAATGAAGAAGTTGCAAAGGCTCTAGGAGATTTTATTCGATGTACTAATATTGTGCAGCCAGAAGTTGATACAACAGTCTCTGATGATAATAGGCTTGTTGACTATACTATTGTTTTAGGAACAGATTTTGACGGAAGGTATGTACGGTGAGATTGACATCCATGTTAACGTACCTAGAAAGCCGTGTTTGCAGTTTCTGTGAATAATAGTTATAATAGGAGAATTAATGAATGTCGTGGCACAGATGGTGCCTCTCCATTCATTTGAGAGTTTGCATTGCAAACTCAGTATTTATTGCCAATTTCTTACTAAAGTGCGAAATTGGCTTGAAAAAAGTCATGTTCAAAAACGGAAGTTTTTTCCATGTCTTTTTATAGGAGAATTAATGAATGTCGTGGCACAGATGGTGCCTCTCCATTCATTTGAGA
>CAYJLT010000045.1:0-5335 GCA_964371295.1 uncultured Treponemataceae bacterium | reverse complement strand
TGAAAAAAGTCATGTTCAAAAACGGAAGTTTTTTCCATGTCTTTTTATAGGAGAAAATATGAAAACAAATGCTGAAAAAGCGGTAGAAATAGCAAATCTATTAACTGATTATAAGGGTTTAGATACAATGGTTTTAGATGTTGCAAAATTGAACTCATGGACAGATTACTTCGTGCTTACAACGGTGAACAGCAGTGCCCATTGGAAGGGATTATATAAACAGGTTAAAGATTACGCAAAAGAAAATGACTTAGAAATTTACGTTCCAAATAGAAAAATGCCTTCAGGCGATGATTGGAATTTAATTGATTTAGGTATTATTGTTGTACACTTGTTGTCGCAAGATGCTAGGGTATTTTATGATTTAGAAAAGCTATGGCACGGTGGTGAGCGCTTACTGTAATCTAAAGAAGCATAATAAATTTTATGATAAGCAATGCAAGGAGCTTGCTTTGCTTATAAGGAGTTAAA
Organism: uncultured Treponemataceae bacterium; assembly: GCA_964371295.1. Taxonomy (GTDB): domain Bacteria; phylum Spirochaetota; class Spirochaetia; order Treponematales; family Treponemataceae; genus CAYJFX01. The sequence continues at coordinate 4,864 of CAYJLT010000045.1, read as the reverse complement.
TGACGGGTTTTTATGAAAACTCATCATACTCAAAATCGTCATCTTCATAATCGAAGTCATCATCATCTTCTTGATCAAAATCATCGAGGTTGTTGAAGTCATCGTCTAAGAAATCATCATCTGCGAATCCATCATAATCATCATCTTCAAAGGTATCATCATATGAGCTTGTAAAGGCGTCAGCAAGCTCGATAAAACTATCTGAATCTATAGCATTGGCAATCATTGGACACTTCCTTGTTTAACTATTCCTTATGGTTTAAGCATAATGGCATATGCTTTTTGTGTCAACTGTTTTTTTATAAAAAAGAGTTTTTTTTTGTAAAATAATCTAAAACCCTTTGACAAACTTAAAAATTTTTGTATAATGTAACTATGTTAGATAGCGTGATGATTAAATCTCCTGCGAAGTTGAATCTTCATTTGAAGGTTTATCCAAAAAGGGCGGATGGTTATCATGATATTGAAAGTTTATTTCAAGCAATTGATTTTTTTGATGAATTGTTGATTACAAAAACCGAACAAAACGGCATATGTGATATAGCAGTAACTTCAATTAATCTACCGCTTGAGAACACGCTGACTGTTGCGTATAGAGAGTTTTGTAGCTATACTGGAACTACTGAAGGTGTTCATATTGAGCTCACAAAGAGAATTTATTCTGGTGCTGGGCTTGGTGGTGGCTCTTCAAATGCTGCAGCTTTAATTGAGGGTTTGAACATTTTGTATAAAACAGGTTTAAGCCAACAAGAAAAAGCGAATATAGCATTGAATGTTGGAAGTGATGTTCCCTTTTTTTTATACGGCGGAGCAGCTATTGTAACGGGGCGTGGAGAACATGTTCAACAAATTACAATGAGAAGTGATTTATTTTTTGTAGTGATAATGCCAGATGTGCATAGCTCTACAAAACTTGCCTTTGAATGTTTTGATGAACAAAATAATGATGGAACACCAAGGTTTATTAACTTGGCTGAGGTAGAGGATGTTTACCAGAAGCCAGTTGCAAACTGGAGTTTTAATAATAGTTTTACTGATTTGCTTGTGAATAAGCATCCTAGTATAGGAAAAGCAATTAAAAGCTTGGAATCCTGTGGGGCAGAATATTCGCAGATGAGCGGGTCTGGAGCTAGTGTTTTTGGTGTTTTTGGTGATGAAGAGAGAGCAAAGATAGCCTACACTACATTAAGCGTAGAATGGTCGTGTCAGTTGGCGCGTTCTTATTCTATAAATCCTTGTTAATTGATTGTGATTTTCAAGGAAGTGCATGCATTCATAACACAAGTTATGTAATGGCGCAAAAATTGAGCTAAATGAGGTGTGATTATGCAAATTACCGAGATCCGCATTAGGCAAATGGTAGCTGATGGTAAACTTAAAGCTTATGTTACTGTCACATTTGATGATTGTTTTGTAGTGCACAATGTAAAGATCATTGAAGGAAAAACAGGATTGTTTATTGCAATGCCTAGCCGCAAAACTAGCGCAGGAGATTATAAGGATGTTGCTCATCCAATTACTCCTGAGTTCAGAAATGAATTGCAAGATCGAATACTCGCAGAGTATGAGGCTGGCAACGTCGAAATGGGAACAACTCCTATCGACGAATAGAGCTTACTTAATAAGTTCTTTGTTATTTTTTATATTTACATGATTTTCAGGTTCTATATCTTAGGGTATGTGTGCCAAAAGCATGTTAATAATATTGAGTCGTCGGCAAGTGGTAAGCCACCGGTTTTTGGTATCGGCATTCCGCAGGTTCGAATCCTGCCGACTCAGCTACGAAAAAACTCTGGCGTGATGAACGATGGGGTGCTTAAGATTATAGTTTAACTTTATCATAGTATTAAAGAATTAATTATGGTACAAGTATGAGACCTTCCTTATAGCCTTCTTATCTCACTTATTTTGTTTTTTCAATTAATTTTATGGGGTAAATTATGGAAAGATTAGTTATTAATGCTAAAACACGGACACTTTCAGGAAAAGGTGCGGCTAGAAGACTACGAGCAACAGGTCAACTCCCTGCAGTAATGTACAACTCTAAAGGCGAAGCAGGAATGCTCGAAGTTAATGAGTCTGAGTTTTTTAAGGTTTGGAAACAAGCAACACCTACAACATTGGTTTCACTTGTTGTCGACGGCGGAAAAGGCCAACTCGCTTTTATTAAATCAACAGATTATAACATTATCTTAGATAAGAATATTCACGTAGATTTTCATGTGATTGATGAAGATAAACCTCTTGTAACCACAATGAAAATTCTTACTAGCGGAAACCCTGTAGGTGTACGTGATGGTGGTGTGTTTGAAAAAGGTGTATCTACTGTTGAAATTAAATGTTTACCTGCTGACTTACCAATTAGAATTACAGCTGATGTTTCTAATTTAGGTTTAAGTCAAAATATTTGTATTAAAGATCTTCCTTTTGAAAAATCAATTACAATTATTACTGATGCAGAAGCAGTTGTTGCAACCGTTCGCCCAATGCGCTAATATTGGAAAAAAATAATTTTGATGCCTTGAGGCTTTCTCAAGGCAATTGCAAAAGAAATCCTTCACAAAACTTTGGTAATCAAAAAAGTGATGGTCTTTTAGATACTATACAAAAAGACATAGCTTTTTTTCTTTATCCTCCGAAAAGTTCACTGAAGGATTTTTCTTTTGATGCTACTCAAAAACGATCGACTATTTTGCTGGCTGTATCTGGAGGTGTAGACTCTCAAGTAATGCTTCACAGTGTGTACTCCATGAAAGAGATATTTTCGTTTGATTTGCATGTTGTTACTGTTAATCATAATATTAGGAGTTATGAAGAATCAAAAAGCGATGCTGATTTAGTGTTTGAATATTGCACTAAAGAGCTAAATCTAGGTTGTAAAATTATTACAATTGAACCTGGAGAAATATATCAGAATGAAAAAGTGAGAAATAGAGGAGTAGAAGAGGCAGCACGATTTGTTCGTTATACGAGTATAATGAAGTACGCTAATGAGCTTGGTACTCGCTTCGTTTTTTTTGCCCACAACAGAGATGATCAACTTGAAACCTTATTACAACATTTTCTACAAGGATCTTGCGCTGGCATTTCAGGCTATTCAAGTAGTGGGATTCGGCAGATGGGCACCTATCCTTTTTCAAATAAAGAAGAGAATTCTGCGAAACAACTCATGGTTTTTAGGCCATTATTGAATGTTTCACGATGTGATATTGAGTCGTATGCTCGTTTGCACTCGATTCCCTATAATACTGATAGTACAAACGACGAGCTATTATATTATAGAAACAAAATTCGCCACAAGCTAATTCCTCTATTAAATGAACATTTTATAGGTTGGGATACCGGTATATTAAATGGTGGAAAAAAAGCTTTTTATGAAGCTCATTTTATTGATGAGCTTTCAAAAAAACTGCGCTGGCAGTTAAATAAAGATGCACGAATCGATGCTAGTGTTTTTTACTCGCAAGGCTACCCAGTTCGAATTAGGGCGTTGTACAAAGCCTTAGAAAAGATTGGTGTACGAGATAGAATACCCTTTGCTATTGTTCATGCATGCGCAGAAGGGCAACGGCGCGTTGAAGGATTTGGCCTTGAGATGTTTCAACAGAAAGGCACTTTGGTTATACGAAAATTGGATAAAATTTCAGCAGATGAAGCGAATTTTTCTCTTAAAATAACAGAGTGTGGAGTCTATTCTACAAAACATGGTTTGTTTGAAGTAAAAGACACGGTGGAGAAAACAACAGTTTTTGCCGATACTGATAGTGGAGACTATTATATGGGTGAATTTATGTTACCCTTAACTATACGGAGTAAAAAGGCTGGAGATAAGATACGTACAGCTCAAGGTACTCATAAAACCGTAAAGAAAATATTTTCTGAGTGGGGAGTTGATAGAAATCATCGGCCACTATTACCAATAATTGAACAAAAGGGTGAACTTAAGTGCCTTTGTGGGTCTCCTTACGGATATAAAAATTGGCACGTAAAATATGATACTAGCGAACTAGATAAAACAGTTTTTGTTCGCTTTATAAGGATTAATTGATGAGCAACAACAAAAAACTTTCACAAAAGCCAAATGATAAGGGCAACCCACCAAAGAGGGGCGATGACTTTTTGAATAAACAATCGCCATCAAGTGGGCGATTTGGGATGACCTTATTTATTTTAATGATTGGATTTTTGGTAGTATACATGCTACTAAGAAATCAAAGTTCAAGCTACCCACAAATATCCTACTCTGATTTTGTTGTTGCAGTAGAGCAAAATCAAGTTGTTGAAGTTCAAATTACTGACCAAAAAACAATACTTGGGCTCTTACGTTCCACGACTGGGCAAGAATCATATTTCCAAACAGTTATTCCGTATACAGACGAAAAACTTATTCCGCTTTTAGATGAGCGCGGGGTTAACTTAACCGGTAAGGTATCTTCTCCAGGGATACTAGGAACCATATTAAATTTTTTACCACTGGTTATTATGATATTTTTTGTATTTATGATAATGAAGCAAAACTCAATGCAAAATTCTCGAGGAATGCAATTTGGAAAAAGCAAAGCACGGGTTTTTGATGCAAATAAAAAAGAAAAAGTTACATTTAATGATGTAGCAGGCCAAGAAGAAGCAAAAAGAGAGCTAGCAGAAATTGTTGATTTTTTAAAAACACCCAAAAAATATGAAGCTATTGGGGCTAAAATTCCAACAGGAGTTTTACTTGTTGGAAACCCTGGTACCGGTAAAACGCTTTTAGCCAGAGCTGTTGCAGGTGAAGCTGGTGTTGCATTCTTACATATTTCAGGAAGTGATTTTGTTGAAATGTTTGTAGGTGTTGGGGCAAGCCGAGTTAGAGACCTTTTTGAAC
>CAYJLT010000044.1:0-14314 GCA_964371295.1 uncultured Treponemataceae bacterium | reverse complement strand
CAATTTGTGCTGTAATTGCAAAAAGAGCAGAAAACAAAGAAAACTTTGGTTTAGTATTAATTCCAGAAGGATTAGTTGAGTTTGTTCCAGAAATGAAAGCACTTATTGCAGAACTTAACGATACAATGTCTTTAAAAGCTGATGAGTTTAATGCTCTTAACGGTTTTGAAGCTAAAAAAGCATGGTTAAAATCTAACCTTACAGCTCCAGCTTTCGACGCATTCGCTTCTCTTCCAGACGCAATAGCAGAACAATTTTTGGCAGACCGCGACCCACACGGAAACGTACAGGTTAGCCGAATTGACACCGAAAAATTACTAGCACTTGCTGTTGAAAAACAACTTTCAGAAATGAAAAAAGCTGGAAAGTACAAAGGATCATTTAGTTCATACTGCCACTTCTTTGGCTATGAAGGACGCTGTGCATTCCCATCAAACTTTGATGCAGACTACTGCTACTCTCTAGGGTACAATGCATTTGTTCTTATTGCAAACGGCTTAACAGGTTATATTTCATCTGTAAGAAACCTTATTAAACCAGCAGCAGAATGGGTTGCAGGTGGTATTCCTTTAACAATGATGATGAACATGGAACAACGACACGGTCATGCAAAACCAGTTATCAAAAAAGCATTGGTTGAATTGGATGGAAAACCATTCAAAAAACTAGTAGCAAACCGTGACGAATGGGCAGTAAAAACAAGTTTCTTATTCCCAGGAGCAATTCAATACTACGGACCAACTGAAGTATGCGATGCACCTACAAAAACATTGGTGTTAGAACAAGATTCGTAAAAGTTTGCATCCCTGCAAACTTTTACTACCGAGTTTTGCAATGCAAAACTCGATTATGTATTTAGTTTGGTGCCGTCCTTGGCACGCTTATTGAGGCCTGCAACGAAATGTTGCAGGTGTTTTTTATAAGGAAAACAAACATGATTAAAGGTATTTTATTTGACGTTGATGGCGTTTTAATTGATTCAGAAATATACATTGCAGCAGCGTGTATTGAGTTTTTTAAGAGGCGAGGAGCAAGGGTAACACGAAAAGATTTTGAACCATTTATTGGCGCTGGTGAAAATAAATTTATTGGTGGAGTTGCAGAAAAATATGGCGTTGAAATTGAAATAGAAAGTGCAAAAGTTGAAGCCTACGATATTTATAACGAAATGCTCATTGGAAACATTCCTGTTAACTTAGGTGACGGGGAAACGATTCCTGAGTCTTGCGAAATTAAAGGTATAAAAGAGTTTATTGAAAGTGCAAAAAGTGCCGGAATAAAAATTGCCTTTGCAACAAGCGCCGATAAAATAAAACTCGACATGAATATGAACGCACTTGGTTTTAAAATTGAAGATTTTGATTATGGTGTATGGGGAAATCACATAACACATAAAAAGCCTGACCCAGAAATTTACTTAACTGCAATGAAAGGGCTTGGTCTGGAAGCAAAAGATTGTTTAGTAATAGAAGATGCGCTAAATGGTGTGCAAGCAGGGAAGGCTGCTGGTTGTATGTGCTTAGGTATAACAGGATCTTTTACAAAAGAGCAACTCAAAGAAGCGAGCGCTGACTTTGCTATAAATAACTACACAGAGTTTGAAAACTTTACAACCGTTGAAGAATTCTCTAATATATTGCAATCATTATAATAGAGCATACAAACCCTTGACAAATTCTCCCCATAAGGTACAATATAAGTATGAAAACTCAAATTTTTAAACGCCCTTTTGTATGGGTGCTTGTATCTGTGTGCTTTGCCCTTTTTGTTCTTATTGTACCTGTTTCACATGCACAGGGGAGTCCTCGCTCAGAAAATGAAAAGTCGCAAGAAGAACAACGCTATTTGGAAGTAATGAATAGTGTATATAACTTTGTATTAGATAATTATGTAGAAGAAATAGATGCTAGAATATTGTATGAAGGTGCTCTCAAGGGTATGCTTGATGCAATTGGCGACCCATACACTGTATATATGGATGCCACCGAAGTGAGAAGTTTAACTGATACAACTGATGGAAATTTTGGTGGGGTTGGGCTTTCAATTACAAAGCCGACAGAAACCTCTGCTGAAAATCCTGCATATGTAGAAGTTGTATCTGCTATTGAAGACACTCCAGGTTGGCGAGCTGGCATTCAATCTGGCGATAAGCTCACAAAAATTGATGATACCTTAACCGAAGATATAACTATGGACGAGGTTCTTAACATTTTACGTGGCGAGGTTGGAAGTGCTGTTGAGGTTTCTGTTCTTCGTGGAAAAACAGAGTTTTCAGTTACTTTGATTAGGGCTCTTATTGAAGTTCCAACCGTAAAATATGGAATGATAACAGAGGAAGGAAGAAATGTTGGATATATTCGGATTATTCAATTTACGCCACAAACTCCTGACCGAGTTGAAGAAGCTCTAAAAACTTTTGAGCTGCAAAACTATGATTCACTTATTATTGATTTACGAAATAATCCAGGTGGGCTTATTGATAGCGTTGCAGACGTTGCAGATCAATTTATAGATTCTGGTGTAATAGTTTCTACAAAAAGCAGACTAATGTTTGAAAATACTGTTTTCAGAGCAAATCAGCGAAATACTACAATGGAAGAAGGCATCCCAATTGTAGTGCTCATAAATCAAGGCTCCGCGAGTGCTTCAGAGATTTTGGCAGGAGCCTTAAAGGATTATCATCTTGCCTACTTAGTAGGAGAAAAAACATTTGGCAAAGGCTCAGTTCAACAAGTTAGACCTCTTCCAAATGATGATGGATTAAAAATTACAATGGCGCGCTATTACACTCCAAGTGATACTAACATTGATGGGATAGGGATTCCACCTGACCTTGAAGTATTGTATCCTGAACTTAGTGAAGAAGAGGCTCTTGTATATGTAGAGTTATTAACAACTAATGTAATTGGTGATTATGTTCAAGAAAATCCTTCCATGAGTGAAAGTGAAATTTCAGCATATGCAAAAATTTTAGCACGAGATTATAGCTTAGAAGAAAATGTATTGCGTCGTCTCATACGGATGAAAGCATATCCTGATGCATTATATGATTTAGACTTTGATATTCAATTGCTTGCAGCACTTGAAATCTTAGATGCTTCAAATTTTAATGACCTTGTGCAAGATGCAAAAACATTAAGTGAACTTCAAGCTTCTGTTGTTATAGAAGAAGAACTAGATAATTAGCGTACTTTGGGGAATATAGAATGCGCCAATTTGTTGCAAGTACCATGCCCAATAAAAAGGGGCATATTGCCTTGAGCGAAAAAGAAAAACGCTATCTAATTTCAGTTTTACGTATAAAAATGGAAGATGAGCTTTTAGTGCGCTTGCCTGATGGTAGCACTTGTAGGATGTGTGTACAGTTTGAATCGGAAGGCAAAAAAAAGGTAGGTAGGGCCTTTCTTTCAGTAAGTGCTACTTCTTTGGACAGTGCAAATCAGCACATATCTTGTTTCATGCAAGAGGGGGCTGAGTATTGGTTGTTTCAATTTTTGCCAAAAGGTCAAAAAATGGATACAATTGTACGTCAAGCAACAGAGTGTGGAGCCAGTGCAATAGTTCCAATTATTGGAGATTATTCTGTTACAGGAAAAAAAACAGACTTTGCTTCTGAATATGCGCCAAAGGTTGACCGCTGGACAAGGATTGTACGAGAAGCGCAGCAGCAAAGTGGTTCTGCAGTAAAAACAGCCGTTTTTTCACCGTGCTCTATTACGGATGCAATGAATCTTTGGAATGACAAACAAACAGAAGAAAAAAAAGAAACAATGGCATTTGTCCTTTGTGAAAAGAGTGAAAATCACCTAAGTGTGTTTTCACATATGAAAAAAATAAAAGATGTTTCGAATATTCGTATTGGTTTTGCAGTGGGGTGTGAGGGCGGAATTAGTAGTTTAGAGCTTACAGAACTTCAAAAAAATAATTTTACGCCGATACATTTAAAAACAAATATTTTAAGAGCAGAAACAGCAGCATTATATAGTTTTGCTGTTTTACAATCGATAGTGGGAGAGTATGACATATGGAAGGGATTGAACGAATAAGAATGCTTGGGCTACCAATAGATATTGTGCGCCCAGAACAATTAGAAAAAGTTGTGTATGCATTAGTCGAGCAGCCAGGCACCAAGCAAATAGTGTTTTTGTCTGTTTGGGACATGCTAAAGGCTAAAAATAACGCCGAGTATCACCATTGTATTGAAAATGCGTCGCTTGTTATTCCTGTTTCAAAAAGTATTTTGAGTGGGGCTAAGTTTTTAGGCAAAGCAATTCCTGTTCGTTATTACCCGTTTAAGGCTCTCGTTTCTTTTTTAACAATTCTAGAAAATAGGTACCGTTCTCTTTATCTGCTTGGTGCTCATCCTGAGGTTTTGAAAGAGTCTGAAAAAAATATTCGCTCAACGTATCCTGGCTTACAAATTGTTGGTCGGGTCCCGGGATATTTTTCAAAAAAAAATGAAAAAGACATACTCTCGGCTATTTTTAAGGCAAATCCTTCAATGGTATTAATTGCTGATGGGATTCCCTCTGGTTCACGGTGGGCGTATGAAAGGCGAAACAGTTTTGGGTCAAGTATCTTTGTCTACTATAAAGATGCATTTTCAATTTTTTCTCAAAAAAAGAAACGTTTAAGCGATGCTTCCTTTGCAGCAGGAAGAGAGGTATGGCTTGAAATACTCAAAAATCCATTAAAAGTTTTTTTACTTTTTCCCTTTTTATGGTATATACTATTATTGATTGGGGACAAGTTAAGTAGAAGGTAGAGACCATAACTTAGTCCTCAACGAAGAGGACGTATATGATAAAAGTTTTGTTAGTCAGCAGTGATGAAGAGCTTTATTCTTTTTGTCAAAAACTGCAGGAGAATCACATTAGTGTGATACGGGTATCCCCCTTTTCTGATAACTTTGGGGATTTTTTTTGCCAGGCATCTCTTGTGCTTTTTGATTTTGAAATACTAAAAAATGGGTACAATACTTTAACTGAGCAAATTTATTCCTCCTGTGCTCATTCACCACTTATTCCACTTGTAAAAGAAAATAACCTTAGTACTGCACTGCGCATTATGCGGTACAAATATGAAGACATCGTACAACTACCGTGTTGCATAGAGTACTTGTATATGTATGTGAAACGGCGTATCGACCAACTTGAAACGTCTCTTTTATCCCCTACTGAAAATAAAATAATGTCTTTATGTATTGGCATCTCAGATGAAATGCTCTTGTTCAAAAAGAAATTAACTATGGCTGCCCAAAATGACTTATCAGTGCTCCTCCTCGGAGAAACTGGTACAGGGAAGAGTTACATTGCTCGGTTAATTCACCAACTTTCTGCACGCAGGGCGAAGAAGTTTGTAGAAGAAAATATTGCTGCAATCCAAGAAACTCTCATAGAGGGTGAACTATTTGGGACAAAAACAGGAGCATATACAGGCGCTGTGTCAAGGATAGGTTTGTTCGAGCATGCTCATAATGGAACACTTTTTTTGGATGAGATTGGCTGTATAAAAAATAGTATGCAAGCTAAATTATTGCAATTTCTTGAAACAGGAATGTACCGTCCTGTAGGCGCAGTAGAATTAAAAAAAAGCGATGTTCGCTTAATAACAGCAACAAACTTATCCTTAAAGCGATTGAAAAACAGTAAGCGTTTTAGAAATGATTTATATTATAGAATAAATGGTGTACAACTGCATATTCCACCTCTACGAAAACGAAAAGAAGATATTTTACCTTTAGCAGAGCATTTTTTAGAAAATCTTAACTCGAAAAACAATGTAAAAAAAGAACTTTGCGATGACTCTATTGCAAAACTTGAATCTCATTCTTGGCCTGGAAATATACGAGAACTTGAGCGCTGCATAGAGTGTGCCTTTTACATGAGCTCACATTCCCTCATCTCTGGTAGAGATATCAACTTTGTTTTTTGAGCTTAAACCTGCAGCTTTTATGAATATTTTCTCTAAATATGTCGCCTCTCCTTGTGAGAGAAGAGCCCTTGTTAATATAGATTGCCAAAACTGTATCATATCCTTTTTTCCTGCTTGTGAAAAAAAACCTATTTTTTGCAAACTTATAATAATGACGTGTATTGTTTCATTGAGCTTGTGAAGTGAAATAGGAATATAGCCTGGGGAAAGTTTTTTTGAGCCTTCACCCATATTTTTTTGTGCTCGAAAGAGTTCATAGGTAATTATCTGTACGGCATGCGAGAGGTTAAGAGAGCCAAAAGCTTCACTTGTAGGGATTATTACTCCCATAGTACATATGTCTAGTTCATCATCGGTTAAGCCTGTTCGCTCATTACCAAAAACTATGGCAACTTGCCCTTCTTTTTCATTTTTGCTATCAGGAATATTTAATATGCGCTTTACAAATTCTTCAGGTAGGAGGAGTGCATTTTTTCTTTTTTTACCTCTTCTTCGGGTGGTTCCTGCTACTATCACGCAGTCATTCGTTGCATCCTCAAGTGTTTCAAAAAACTCAGCATTATCCCAAATTCCCTTTGCGTGTAAGGCTAACGTGTTCACTTGATTTGTGTCATAATCTTGCCGTTTGCCAACGATTCTAAGACGATTAATATCCATTGTGAGCATAGACCTGCATGTAGATCCTATGTTTCGACTTTCATCAGGGCGACAAAGAACAATTATTGCTTGTGATAAATGCATAAAAACTCCATATGTAATATCAGGTCTTTAGTATAGCGTAAAATCATAAAAAGTAACACTAAGTACAAAAAAAAATCTAAAAAAAGTATTTTACTTGATTTTTTCAGTTTTTTGATATATCTTTATGTATAGGGGTATTCGAATTTTTTTAGGAAAAAAAGCACTAGTAATCGGTGGAAGTGGAGGCATTGGCGCATCCATTTGCCGCAACCTAGTTACACAGCAATGTTCTCTTACGGTGCATGGGGGGCATGACTCTGAGAGATTTAATCTCTTAGTGAGTGAGTTGCATAAAAGTGCGCATGTCTCGAAAATTGTGCAATGTTTAGAAGTGGGGTTTAGTAAAAATTTTTTTAAAACCCCACTCATTGAATCGGTAAAAAGTGCCGATATTGTATGTATATGCTTTGGACCGTTTTTGCAAAAAAAACTTGATGCAATGAACGTGCAAGATTGGGAAGAAATGGTAGAGCTTAATTTACTGCTTCCTGGACTAATTCTTAGCACAGCATTGCCATCTATGATTGAAAAGCGCTGGGGGCGCCTTTTATTGATTGGAGGAACGAGAACAGAAAGAGTAAATGCTTTTGAGTCGAATGCAGCGTATGCGGCAGCGAAAACGGCTGTGAGTTCTTTGGTTCGCTCTACTGCACTTGAGTATGCAAAGTTCGGCATTACTTGTAATGCGGTTTTTCCTGGATTTACAAAAACAGAGTATCTAAGCGATGATATATGTGGTGATTTGAGTAAAAAGATGCCACAAAAACGGTTAATTGAAACTAACGAGATTGCAGAAGTTGCAATAGATTTGCTTAAGCAGCCCATGGTTAATGGAGCGCTTGTAAGCATAGACGGAGGTTGGGATCCTGCCTTTTAATGTACTTTTTGTTGAAATTTCCTAAATTGGTATTTGACAAACATACAACATATAGTGTATTATTAAGGTAGAATCGTAAATGAGGACTATGACAAGGAATACGAAATGGCTTTAAACAATAATTTAGTACCGGGTTTTGATGATGAAAAGGATGATAGCTTAAAAATTTCTCTTGAAAAAGCTCAAGGTGTTGATAAGTGTATTATACTGTACTTAAACGGATACATTGATACATATAACTCAAGTTTTTTCCAAAAACGTGTTGCAAAGGTAGTTGATGCTGGCTATACGAATTTAATTTTTAATTGCGCTACATTAAACTATGTGTCTTCAACAGGTATAGGTTCTTTTACGGCTTTTTTAAAAATGGTTAAGCCAAAAGGTGGCGATATTGTTTTATTAGAAATTCAAGCAAAAGTTTATGAAGTATTTCAATTGCTAGGTTTTTCACAGTTCTTTAATATTAAAGAGTCAACCGATGCTGCCATTGCATTTTTCCAACAAGAAACTGTGGCTGTAGTAGGTATTTTCCCTAAAACATTTTCTTGCCCGCTATGTTCAAAAAAACTTAAGGCAACGAGGGCAGGGCGCTTTCGCTGTTCAGAATGTAAAACCATACTTGCCATTGATGATCAAGGTCAAGTATTCTTAGGTTAATAAAAAATACAAAGGTTGTTTTGGCTTTCAAAACAGCCTTTTTTTTGTTTAAAATAGAATATGAATAGTTGTTTTTATTAGAAAATCATGGTATCATAAAAACATGAAAAAAGATTTGCTTATTGTTCCTACATATATATTTGTTACCCTGCTTTTAACTACTTTTTTAGCTACTTTTTTTGTATTGTACCCTATGCCCTCTATAGGGAATCTCGACTATCATATATATGCTTTAGATGTATTTGTCTTTTCGGGATTAACTCTTTTACCCTTAGTTTCTGTGGCTGCTTTAATAGCAATTACCTTAAGAGCTGTGAAAATTAATACATTTACAACCTTAGAATTTTTTACGTATATTTTTTTATGCGTGTTTGTATGGCTCATCCTTATTCCATTTTGCATGTTTTTTGGTCCAGAAAAAGTGCTAAGTATGAAAATTACTGGGAGCACTTCTACTATTGCATCAGTTTTTTTTGATTCCAACTCATTACCAAACCTATTGGATAACTTAAAGATGTATGCGCTAAGTATTCCAACAACTTTATTAGGAGTTTTTTCTGACTTGCTAGTATTACGTGAAACTGCCTTGAATGCAGGTATCGCAGGTAGGGTAGACTATCTACTATTTGCAACACTCGGTGTAGCATTATCATCTTTATATGGCTTACGATTTGTTTCAAAATGGAAATTAATAAATGTTTCGACAATACTTTTTCTTTGGTGCTGTATTATTTGGTTAAATGCTCTAATGTACAAAGGCGAGATTACTGTGTTTTTACCTACTAAATGGACTGTAGCAAGTATCAATGGCTTAATTACCTTTGTCTTATTAGTGATTGGTATGGTAACTACTGCCAAACAAAAAGAAGCAAAAAAAGAGGCTATGTAATATGATATCAAAAAAAGTTGCAATTCTTACATCGATATATACTCTTATATGTTTAATTACTGCATTAAGCGTGGCATTAGCAACTGACAATCTTCCCAATTTATTAGAAATAGATGTTTTTTCTTATAAGATTTTTTTGGGCTTGTCAATGTTTATTACATGGCTTCCATCAATTTTGGCATCAGTTTTTTTTGTCTCTATTGCGGCATATATCGATAAGGATGGTAGCAAAAATATACGCAGTTTTTCAGCAAGCCAAATGGAAAGTTTTAAGCGTATTATGGTACTAACAATTGTAAATGTTGTTCTCGTATTCTGTGCTTCAGAAATACTTGCCCCCTTTATTAACAGTGCGCAAGTTGAGCGAGAGACAAGGGTTTCAGATTATGATTGGTATGTAGAGCGAAGTTTGGAAGCATATGAAAATGATGATATTTTAGGGGCATTGTTTTATGTAGACACAGCCTTAGCCTTATACCCATCTTCTGTAGAAGCTTTAGACTTAAAAGAACTCCTTGAAAGAGCTCCTGCTGAAACTATTACAGAATCACTAGAATATTTTCCAGAAATATTATCACCAAGTGAAGCTACAGAGCTCACAACAGCTGAAACAGTTTTATCGATGCTTGAAAAGGCACGAGAGTCATTTGATAATAAAAACTACTTTGATGCCCATTATTATGCCTTTATAGGTCTAGAGTTGGGAGGGGTAAATAGTGCAAATAGTGCAGAGCTCCAAAAAATATCTCTTGATGCATGGAATATACTCGAATCGTGGTCTGGCTTTGAAACAGATGAAGATATGGAAATTTTCCAATTAAAACGTCAAGGGTATGCGCACCTTATGGAAGGCGATGCTTTAAGTGCATATTACATTTATTTAGATTTAAATAATAGAATTTCACATGATCCTGATGTAATACGATATTTTCAATTATCTGAAAATGCTCTCTTAAACGAATACTTTTTTATAGATGAAACAACAAACCTTGCACATTTTGAGCGAGCAAAAAATATATCATTTTCAGTTACTAGAAGTGATGGGCTTTATTATGATGTTCAAATTGGCGGTATAACAAATGTTAGAAGTGCGGGTGAGTATTTAAAATATTTACGAAATTATTCGTGCACAGTGCAAAATGAGAGTGGACAAACTGTTGCTTCATTTACCGTTCCATATGTAAAATTAATTGGGCAACCCCTTTCAAGCTTTAACAATGATACTATAGATACATTGGAACTTTCTGAAGATGAAATTGTACCACGGCTGCTTCTTACCTCTGTTGATAGAAATACAAAAGGTGTTGTTAGTGCTCCAGTATTCACTCAAGGTTTAGAAGCCTCTATAGACGACAGTTTAACTCTATTACCAATGAGCTTAGATGATTTTGAATTAATAGCTGACGCATCTCAAGGGCCAATGTTTATAAACCTAGCTTCATTGTATGCTTTTATTCCAAAGGCAGAGCAGTATGGATTTTCAGAGTTAGTGTTTAGTAGTTATTTTTTACAGCGTGCGTGTTACCCATTTATTGCTTTTGCGCTATTTTTATTTCTTGCAATTCAAGCATGGAATTATAGGCTTTCAGAAGGTACTATTTTTCGGTTTTATTGGGTGTTAATTGTGCCAATTTTTACTGTTGTAGCAGAGGTTATTCGAGCTCTTTTGGATTATGGCATGAGTTTAATATCGCTGACTTTTGCGAGAATAGAAGGCTTGTGGCAAGTACCTGCTTTTATTGCAACCATTTTAATAATAATTATTATTCTGTCAATACGGTTTTTATCATTACATACTGAAATGAAGTCAAAATGATTAATGGATTGTATCTAGTATGAATCACTTTTTTAAAACACTCAAACAATTTGTTATAACATATAAGATTATCTTTATTGCATTGATACTTGGCTTGCTTGGAGGTATAACTCTTGGTATAGTTGGGGCCTTAACGGTATACTTTGTTGAAACGCTTGTTAAGCGAATGAAAAAAGATTCGAGCTTAGAAGCAAGTATAGAAAATCCATTTAATAATAATTTTGAAGGCTCACTTACAAAAAAGGCCGATGAGCCATTTGAAGGAGCTTTACTTGTTGCAGCTCTAGGCGTATATTGTACTGGAAATGCTGATTTTGCAGGAATACAAATGCAAAAGCGCTTTTCGCACTTATATGTTGCCGATTGGACAAGTCTTTGCAGAATTGCAACAAACTCTGAAAGTTTAAACGGAGATTTAATTGTTGAGTGCCTTGGGGCTACATTGATTAAGTATCCGCAAAAAGAAAGCTCGTATGAAAGCCTGCTTTTGCTTATTTTCACTTTTTTATCGATAGTTGAATATGATTGGAATAGTGAAAGGGGAGTAAAGCCCTCTGAATATTTGGCTGAGCTCTTACATAAGCCAATCTATATACAAAAAACAAAAGAAGATGAATTGAAAAAAGCATATGACTTACTTGGTGTGGGCCAAGATTCCAGCGTTGATGCTGTAAAAAATGCACATAGAACGCTGGTTGCACTGTATCACCCAGATACTGTCACTGAGCTTAGTGATGAGCAGAAAAAAATAGCCGCTGAAGCGTTTTTACGGATTCAAGCGGCTTATGAAAGCATTATGGCTACATTTAATTAATCTCTATGTATCAACTCTTTCAATTCTAGCGCCTAAGCTTTTGAGGCGTTCGGCTAAATTTTCATACCCTCTTTCTACTTGGTACACATTGCGTATAATACTTTTTCCACTTGCAGACATTGCAGCAATAACAATTGCCATACCAGCTCGTACATCGGGAGATGTGAGTTCTTCATCACCTTGGAGCGTGCAGGGGCCTGAAACAACTGCTCTGTGAGGATCGCATAAGGTTATACGTGCACCCATGCCAATGAGCTTATCAACAAAAAACATGCGAGACTCGAACATTTTTTCATGAATTAAAACTGTACCATCAACTTGGGTTGCTACAACGGTCATTATACTTGTCAAATCGGGTGGGAAACCAGGCCATGGGGCATCATCTATTTTTGGAATCATTCCTCCAAGGTCTGTGTTTACTTGCATGGGCTGGTTTTGATTTACGTGTAGTGTATTACCATCTATTTCCCAATGGATTCCAAGCTTTCCAAACGCAAGCTTAATAGGCCTTAGGTCTCTTGGCTCAACGCCTTCAATCGTTATGCTTCCCTTTGTAGCTGCAGCGAGGCCAATAAAAGAGCCTACTTCCATAAAGTCAGGGCCTATTTTAAACTCGCAGCCATTGAGCTTTTTAACGCCATCTATAATTAAAATATTTGAACCTATTCCAGAAATTTTTGCGCCCATAAGGTTAAGCATATTGCAAAGGTCTTGTACGTGTGGCTCAGAGGCTGCATTGGTAATAATTGTTTGCCCTTCTGCAAGAACAGCTGCCATAAGAGCATTTTCGGTTCCGGTAACAGATGCTTCATCCAAAAACATATCAGCACCTACAAGTTTGTTTGCCGTAAAGGTAAAGTTTCCATCGGCTTCAATTCTTGCACCTAATTCTGTAAGCGCTAAAAAATGTGTGTCTAGGCGCCGCCTTCCTATTACATCACCTCCTGGTGGATACATGCTCACCTTTCCACAACGAGCGATTATTGAGCCTGCAAATAAAATTGAAGCACGTATTTTTTTTGAAAGTTCGCGAGGTATTTCGCTGCTTTGTATGTTTTGTGCATGAACTTTCCATGAGTTTTCACCAATTTTTTCAACACTTGCGCCTAATTCTTTTGTAATATCAAGCATAACAAGCGTGTCATGAATATTAGGAATATTGTGAAGAATCACGGGTTTATCGGTTAGCAATGTTGCGGCAATACAAGGAAGTGCTGCATTTTTGTTTCCACCTGGTGTAATTGTTCCCTTTATTGGAAAGCCGCCTTCTATATGATATTCTACCATTTATTTAGCTCCTTTTATTGTATTTAATGTAATTATCTCTAAAACCATACGAACAGCATATACCATTTGATTTAGGGATGCCCATTCACTTCTTGAATGAAAGTTATGCCCACCAGTAAAGATGTTCGGAGTAGGAATTCCCATTTGAGTGAGGCGCGAACCATCAGTTCCACCTCGTATTGGATTAGAAATAGGCGTAATGCCTAAATTTTTTGCTGCTTCAAATAGATTTTCTACTACAGTGGGATGCTCGTCAAGTTTATTTTTCATGTTTAGGTATTGCTTTGTGTGCGTTACTTCAATCTTGCTTCCAAAGAATTTACATTCAATAGCATGGGCGAGAGCATCAACCGTTTTTATACGTCGCTCCATAGATTCATTATCAAAGTCCCTTAAATAAAGTGTAACCTCTGCTTGCTCAAGATGCCCAGATATTTTCATAGGTGCATAAAAGCCTAGGTATCCATCTGTTGCTTCAGGACTTTCATTTTGTGGAAGCATTGCTACAAAGTTTGCTGCCATTGTAACGGCATTTATCATATCAGGTCTTGCCGTGCCAGTATGTTTAGACTTTCCTTTAAAAATAATTTCGCTTTTGTATGCACTAAAGCACTCTATTTCAACTTCTCCTATGTGACTTCCATCCAAAGTATAACATGCCTTTGATTGAATCCATTCGAGCGGTACATTGTCCATGCCGTGTCCTGTTTCTTCATCAGGGCTAAAAATAATTTCAATTTGGCCATGCGCTTGCTCACTTCTTAAAAGTACATCAATAGCGGTGATAATAGCTGCAATTCCTGCCTTGTCATCTGCGCCAAGCAAAGTGGTGCCATCTGTGGTGATTATTGTTTCGCCCTTTGCCAATCCAAGCTGTGTATCAACATTTGGGTCAAGTACCACGCCTTCTTTAAGTTCAATTGCATTTCCATCATAGTTTTCTATAACTTGAGGTTTTACATCTTTTCCTGAAACTCCTTGTACGGTGTCCATATGTGCAAGGAAGCCTACGGAAGGAGCACTTTCGTAGCCTGAAGTTGCGGGGATACGTGCACAAACATAGGCATATTCAGTGACATGAACATCAGCTATGCCTAAATCTTTTAGCTCTTTTTCAAGTGTGTATGCAAAGTCTCTTTGGCATTCTGTTGAAGGACACACACCTTTGTCTGCAGCTGCTAAATCACTGGTAGTCCACGTTTTTACATAACGTATAAAGCGCTCCAATAGCGGCCTTTCTATATTTGTGTTTAGATTTTCCATGCCTATAGAATACGATATTTTTGAAGACCTTGCAAG
>CAYJLT010000043.1:0-14380 GCA_964371295.1 uncultured Treponemataceae bacterium | reverse complement strand
AAGGAGTTCCGATGTCAGGACATAGTAAATGGGCGACAATTAAACACGCAAAAGGCGCTGCTGATGCTAAACGCGGTCAGTTGTTCACAAAATTTATTAAAGAAATTTCAATTGCAGCAAGAATGGGTGGTGGTGACCCTTCTGCTAACCCACGTTTAAGAACTGCGATTCTTAAAGCTCGTGGTGCAAACATGCCTAAAGACAACATTGAAAGAGCAATAAAAAAAGGTACCGGAGAATTAGGCGGTTCCACATACGAAGAAAAACTATATGAAGGTTACGGAGCAGGCGGTGTTGCTATTCTTGTTGAAGTGTTAACAGATAACAACAACAGAGCTTCAGCTAATGTGCGAAACATTTTTTCAAAATCAGGTGGAAATATGGGTGCTACAGGTTCTGTTGCATACATGTTTAACCGAAAAGGTGTTATTGAATACGATGCAGAAGCAGTAAGTGAAGATGATGTTATGGAAGCAGGGCTAGATGCAGGAGCAGAAGACATTGCAAATGAAGATGGAGTAATTACTGTTACTACAGATCCTTCAGATTTTGAAAATGTACTAGAAGCATTACAAGCAAAAGGTTTTGAATCAGTTTCTGCCAGTGTTTCCATGGTACCTGATACATATCAATCTGTTGATGAAGAAACAACTCGTAAAGTATTAAAACTCATCGATAAACTTGAAGAAGATGATGATGTTCAAAACGTATATTCTAATATCGATATTCCTGAAGGATTCGACGCTGAGTAAAAAGAATTCTTTTTCATCTATACCGGGAACAGTGAAAGCTGTTCCCGAGTCATTTATAGATAAGTCCTCAAAACCGATTATTCGTGTTTTAGGTATTGACCCAGGACTCGCTAATACGGGGTGGGGAATTGTCGACTTTTCGCAAAATCGCTACCGACTTGTTGAATATGGTGTAATAGAAACTAAAAAGGGCTCCAGCCATGGCGAGCGCCTTTTAGAAATTTATAATAGGATCAACTGTGTAATACAGGATTTTAAACCTAGTTTTGCTGGAATGGAAAACTTATTCTTTTCAAAAAATGTATCAAGCGCAATGGGAGTTGCAGAATCACGTGGTGTGTTAATTTTATGTTTAACCCAAAACTGTATAGATTTGGTTGAGTATACACCAAATGATATAAAAAAATCTGTTACAGGAACAGCAAGTGCAGACAAGGCCCTTGTTCAAAAGTACGTTGCACTTCTTCTAGGTTTGCAAGAAACACCAAAGCCAGACCATGCAGCAGACGCTATAGCTGCTGCCATTACGCGCATTCATACCTCACATTTTTAATTTTTTTTCTTATAGTATTTTTTAATTTTCCGATAATGTAGTATGAGTATTTCAATGGCAGCACATTATCAGAGTACCGATATATTCGGCGGCGTATCGAACATTATGGATAGAATTCCTCTATCCTTATTGAATCCAACTACAAAAATTGAAGAAAGTGAAGAGTTTTTAACTGCACAAATAATCACATACTTAGGAAATAAGCGTTCATTATTAGAATTTATTGGTGCTTCACTTGAAACAATTCAAAAAAAGTCTGGTAAAGAAAAGCTTCGTATTTTTGATGTTTTTTCAGGCTCAGGCATTGTTTCAAGATATTTTAAACAACATGCATCTTTATTAGTATCTAATGATTTAGAAACATATTCGCGAATAATAAATTCGTGCTACCTTTCAAACGCTAGTGATCGCGATATGGTGCAATTACGAGGCATATTTTGTGACCTTAAAGAGCAACTAGAAATGGCAGAAATAAAAGATGATTGGGTAACGGGTATTGTGCGAAAAAATTATTCACCAAATGATGATTCAAACATACTGCAAGGTGAGAGAGTCTTTTATACCAATAGAAATGCTCTCTACATTGATACTGCAAGAAAGTTAATTTCAGAGTACCCGAAAGATATTCAACATTATTTTATAGCACCTCTTTTAGCTCTTGCATCAGTTCATACAAATACTTCTGGAGTATTTAAAGGATTTTATAAAAATAAAGAAGGCATAGGCCAATTTGGTGGAAAAAACAAAGATGCTCTTAGTAGGATTACCGCTGAAATGGATATACCTTTCCCCGTATTTAGTAGGTTTAATTGTGAGACTCGTATTCTACAAGGAGACTCAAACCTCATAGTTGGTGAAGTGGAAGATGTTGATGTAGCATATATTGACCCCCCATACAACCAACACCCATATGGTTCAAACTATTTTATGCTTAACGTTATAGCAAATAATGAAGAACCAAAAAACATGAGTACTGTTTCAGGTATTGATGCGGATTGGAATCGCTCTTTATACAACAAAGCTCAAGCATCAGCAAAGGCTTTAGAAGATCTTGTAAATAACATTAAAGCTAATTTTGTAATGATTTCATTTAATTCTGAAGGCTTTATTTCCACAGACGATATGACAAAGATGCTTAAAAAGTACGGAAAAGTAAGTATGACAGAGTGCAAATACAATACTTTTAAGGCCTCTAGAAATCTACAAAACAGAAGCAAACATGTTACCGAATTTTTATTTTTGCTTGAAAAAAAATAAGAGTTATAAAGTATATTAAATACTGACTACAAAGGCACGGCTAAACGCTGTGTCTTTTTTTGCTTTTGACTCTTTTATTTTTTTTTGCTATACTAACAATTATAAAAAAATTGGAGAGGTCTATGATTAATAGAAATAATGGTTTAAAAAATATAGCAGCTGGCTATCTTTTCCCAGAAATAGCTAAACGCAGAAGAGAATTTGTTGCGAAAAACCCTACAGCGGATGTTATTAGCTTAGGAATAGGAAATACGACAGAGCCGCTTACGCCACATATTAAAAAAGCAATGATTGATTATGTTGAAGGTCTTGGAACACTTGAAGGCTATTCAGGATACGGGGATGAGCAAGGGAATACAGCACTTCGAGAAAAGATAGCTAATGTATTTTATCCGGGCTTAGTTGATGTAGACGAAGTATTTATTTCAGATGGTGCTAAGTGCGATATAGGTCGAGTGCAAGCCCTTTTTGGAAAGGATGTGAATGTAGCAGTTCAAGACCCTGCTTATCCAGTATATGTTGATGGTTCTGTATTAATTGGAGCAGCTGGAGCAAAAGGTGAGGGTAAAGACGGGTATGAAGGTATAGTATACATGCCGTGCACAAAGGAAAATGGCTTTTTCCCCGACTTATCAGTTGTTAAAGAAAACTCTCTCATTTACTTTTGCTCACCAAACAACCCAACTGGTGCGAGCTCTACAAAAGAAGAGTTAACAAAACTAGTAAATTTTGCAAAAGAAAAGGGCTGTATAATTATTTATGATGCAGCATACTTTGCATTTATTAGAGAAGAAGGAATTCCCAAAACTATTTTTGAAATAGAAGGTGCAAAGGATTGCGCCATTGAAATAAACTCATTTTCAAAGCCCATTGGATTTACGGGAGTTCGACTTGGGTGGTCTGTAGTTCCTAAAAACTTAACATATGCAGACGGTACTCCAATTATTAATGACTGGAACCGCATTATGACAACCATTTTTAATGGTGCGTCTAATATAGCCCAAGCAGGTGGACTTGCGGCCCTTGATGAAACGGGACTAGAAGAAATGAAAGGTTTGGTAAATTATTATTTAGAAAATGTGCGACTTATTAAAGAAGCACTTCTTAAACCTAACTTTCAAAAACTCGGAATTAATATTTTTGGTGATGGTAACTCGCCATACTTATGGGTACAGTTTCCTGGTAAAAAAAGTTGGGAAGTTTTTGATGAAATCTTAAACCAGTGCCATATTGTGACGACGCCGGGAGCAGGATTTGGGCCAGCTGGAGAAAGTTTTATACGCTTTAGCTCTTTTGGACACAGAGAATCGGTTGAAAAGGCTTGTGAACGGTTAGCAAATTTTACTCTGTAACATTATTGAAAAGGAAAGGCTATGGATACAAAACGATTTGAATTAAATAAACAGCTTGCTCAAATGCTTAAAGGCGGCGTAATTATGGATGTAATGAATGCTGAGCAAGCAAAGATAGCGCAAGATGCAGGCGCTTGTGCTGTTATGGCTTTAGAAAGAATCCCTGCCGATATTCGAGCTGCAGGTGGGGTTTCAAGAATGAGTGACCCAAAACTTATTAAAGAAATACAAAAGGCGGTAACAATTCCTATTATGGCAAAATGTCGTATTGGTCACTTTGTTGAAGCTCAAATATTGCAAGCTTTAGAAATTGACTATATCGATGAAAGTGAAGTATTAACCCCAGCAGATGAAATATATCATATTAATAAAGCAGACTTTGATGTTCCTTTTGTATGTGGAGCAAAAGATTTAGGTGAAGCACTTAGGCGCATAAACGAAGGGGCTGCGATGATTAGAACAAAGGGTGAACCTGGTACGGGCGATGTTGTACAAGCTGTAACACATATGAGAATGATGCAGCGTGAAATTCGAAAAATTACTGCTCTATCAAAAGATGAGCTTTATAATACTGCAAAAGAGCTTCAAGTGCCATACGAACTTGTTATGTACGTCCATGAAAACGGAAAACTTCCTGTTGTAAATTTTGCAGCAGGTGGGGTAGCAACTCCTGCGGATGCTGCTTTAATGATGCAACTCGGAGCAGAGGGTGTATTTGTAGGCTCAGGTATATTCAAAAGTGGAAACCCTCAAAAAAGAGCAAATGCTATTGTAAAGGCAGTAACAAACTATAACGATCCTAAAATACTGGCAGAAATCTCAGAAGACCTTGGTGAAGCTATGGTTGGAATTAATGCAGATGAGATACAACTTTTAATGGCCGAGCGCGGAAAATAATGACCTGTGCTGTTCTCGCTGTTCAAGGCGCTTTTATTGAGCATGTTCACATGCTCAATGCGCTAGAAGTTGATACATTAGAAATACGAAAACGTATGGATCTTGATATAAGGTTTGACGGACTCATTCTTCCAGGTGGAGAAAGTACCGTAATGGGAAAACTTCTCCACGAACTTGAGCTCTTTAACCCTCTTAAAAAATTAATTGAAAACGGCCTCCCTGTCTTTGGAACCTGTGCTGGCATGATTTTACTTGCAAATAAACTACACGATGATAAAACTGTTCACTTTGGAACAATGGATATTGAAGTAAAGCGAAATGCATACGGGCGACAGCTTGGTAGTTTTAATACAGAAAGCACTTTTAAAAATATGATCGTTGAAATGCCTTTTATACGTGCACCGTATATAATACATGCAGGACGTGATGTAGAAGTCCTTTCTGTTGTTAATGATAATATTGTTGCCGCTCGGCAAAAAAATCAATTGGTAACAGCTTTTCATCCAGAAGTCACAACCAATGCAAGCGTTCATAAATATTTTTTGGATATGATTAGGTAAAATTCTTCTTCTTGATTATTTTTTTATTCTCATGTACTATTAATATATTAATTATTTTTTTTGAGGTACTATAGATGATTAAGGTTGCAACAATTGCGGGTTCAGATGCATCTGGAGGCGCAGGTTTAGAAGCAGATTTAAAAACATTTGAAGAATATGGTTTATATGGTATGACAGCTGTAACCCTTATTGCAACAATGGACCCTGACAGTAATTGGGCGCACGGTGTTTTTCCTATAGATGAAAATACTTTACGAGAACAACTTAAAACAATATTTAAAGGTGTAGGTGTTGAAGCTTGTAAAACGGGTATGCTTGGAACAGACTACGCAGTAGAGCTATCAAGAGAATTTATTACAGAGTACAATGTGAAGAATTATGTACTTGACCCCGTAATGGTGTGTAAGGGTGCAGATGAAGCATTAAACCCTGGCTTGAACGAAGCAGTCATTAGCAAGTTACTCCCACTTTGTGAAATTGTTACACCTAATCTTTTTGAAGCAGGACAAATTGCAGGTGTGCCTTCTCCTAAATCAGTAAAGGAAATGGAAGAGGCTGCTCGTATTATTCACTCAAAAGGTGCTAAAAATGTCTTTATTAAGGGTGGATCAAAACTTTCAAAGCTCGATGATGTACCAAATTCAATTGATATATTTTTTGATGGTAACAAAATGGAAAAAATAGAGTCCCCATTATTTGCAACAGAATGGACACACGGTGCTGGGTGTACAACCGCCGCTGCCATTACTGCAGGTCTTGCTAAAGGCTTGCCTGTAAAAAATTCAGTGCAATTAGCTAAGAAGTTTATTGCAGCTTGTTTGTCATCTTCTTTCGCATTAAATAAATGGGTAGGACCAGGAAATCCTTCATCTTGGAGAAAAGAAGTATTTTAATTTGTTATAGATGAATACAACACGATTAGAGAATAGAGGAATAAAACATGAACTACGCAGAAGAATCATTAAAAAAACATAGAGAGTGGAAAGGAAAAATTACCGTAGATGTAACAGTACCGGTAAAAACAAAAGAAGACCTTTCTCTTGCCTACACTCCCGGGGTTGCAGAACCTTGCTTGCAAATAGAAAAAAACATTGAAGAAAGCTACAATCTTACTGCACGTGGCAATATGTGCTTAGTTGTAAGTGACGGAACTGCAGTTTTAGGCCTTGGTGACATTGGGCCTGAGGCCTCTATGCCCGTTATGGAAGGAAAGTGCGTACTTTTTAAAGCCTTCGGTGGGGTAGATGCTTTTCCAATGTGTGTCAAAACCAAAGAAGTTGATGAAATTGTTAACATTATTTATGCAATATCAGGAAGCTTTGGTGGGGTAAACTTAGAAGATATTTCAGCACCGCGCTGTTTTGAAATTGAAAAAAAATTAAAAGAAAAATGCGATATTCCAATCTTTCACGATGACCAACATGGAACAGCAGTTGTTACTGTTGCAGGGCTATTAAACGCATTAAAAGTAGTTGGAAAGAACAAAGAAGATGTTAAAATTGTAGTAAATGGGGCAGGGGCTGCTGGTATTGCAAATACTAAGCTCTTACTTGCCTGTGGATTTAAACATATTATTCTTTGCGACAGAACAGGAGCTGTATACCAAGGGCGCAAAGACGGCATGAATGCTATAAAAGATGAAATTGCGCTTGTTACAAACCTTGAAAAACAAGAGGGAAGTCTTGAAGACATTCTAAAAGGTGCAGACGTTTTTATTGGAGTGAGTGCTCCAGGAACGGTTACTGCTGACATGGTAAAAACTATGAATAAAGATGCAATTATTTTTGCGTGCGCAAATCCAACACCAGAAATTTTTCCTGATGAAGCGAGAGTAGGCGGAGCAAAGGTAATTGCTACAGGGCGAAGTGATTTTCCAAACCAAATTAATAATGTGTTAGCCTTCCCAGGAATTTTTAGAGGTACCTTTGATGTTAGAGCGAGCGATATAAATGATGACATGAAAGTTGCAGCGGCCATGGCAATTGCAAGCCTCGTAAGTGAAGCTGAACTTAATGCAGACTACATTGTGCCAGCAGCCTTTGACGAGCGCGTAGGAAAGTCTGTTGCGAAGGCTGTGGCAGATGCTGCTAAAAAATCAGGTGTTGCACGGATATAATTGCT
Organism: uncultured Treponemataceae bacterium; assembly: GCA_964371295.1. Lineage (GTDB taxonomy): Bacteria > Spirochaetota > Spirochaetia > Treponematales > Treponemataceae > CAYJFX01. Next base: position 6,888 of record CAYJLT010000043.1, on the reverse strand, counting down.
AGTTACGAATCAAACTGTTGTGCCACCTGTCATTCTGACTCTGCTTTCAGCTGTGCTACAGGAAGAATCTTATATCAGAAATTTGGCGTTGCAAATTAGGAACTATTAAGGCTTGTGAAAATAATAATTTACATATATAATATACATAGGTAAAAAATAAAAATGGCAGAAAAAAAAACATTGTGGCATGGTCGCTTTGATGAAGGTCCTGATGCTGCCGCAATAGCTTTTGAAACTTCAATACATATTGACTCACGCTTAGCCTTTGATGATATACAAGGGAGCATTGCACATGTAACCATGCTTGGAGACATGAATATAATTCCAAAAGATGACGCACTTACTATTATAAAAGAGCTTACAGCAATTTCACTTCAGTTATCAAATGGAGAACTTGAAATTGATACAACTGCTGAAGATATTCATTCATTTATTGAAGGATTGCTTACCGAAAGACTCGGTGAAGTAGGAAAAAAAGTTCACGCTGGTAGAAGTAGAAACGATCAAATTGCTTTAGATGAGCGCCTCTATTTAAAACATGCTGTACCAGATTTACAACAGAGGCTTCTCACACTTATTAGTACTCTCACAGAAATGGCAGCTCAACATACAGAAACCATAATGCCAGGCTATACACATTTACAACGCGCTCAACCTGTAACACTTGCACATCATCTGTGTGCATGGACTTGGATGCTCAAGCGAGATTATGAACGATTGCAAGACGCCACAAAACGTATTGACTTTTCTCCGTTAGGAGCTGGAGCTTTAGCAGGAAGTGGTCTTGATCTTGATAGACTTTCAGTAGCTAAAAATTTGGGATTTTCTGGAGTTACTCAAAACTCGATGGATACGGTTTCAGATAGGGATTATTTTATTGAATTATCTGCAGCTTTTTCACTCATTATGACACACCTTTCAAGGTATTGTGAAGAAATAATTATTTGGGCAACAGAAGAGTTTAAGTTTATTGAACTATCAGATAAATGGTCAACTGGTTCAAGCATAATGCCGCAAAAGAAAAATCCCGACTTTGCAGAACTTATTAGAGGCAGAACAGGCAAAGTCTATGGAAACTTAATAGCTCTATTAACTATGATGAAGGCTTTACCTCTTTCATATAATAGAGATTTACAAGAAGATAAAGAAAGCTTTTTTTCGGCGTACGATACAGTTTTTTCCTGTTTGGAAATTTTTACCCGAATGATAGCAAGCGTTAAATGGAATACCAGTAAAATGTATCAATCATGCATGGGTGGTTATGCCAATGCAACTGATTTTGCAGATTACCTTGTAAAAAAGGGTATGCCCTTTAGAACTGCACACGAAGTTGTAGCTGGAGTTGTAAAAATATGTATTCAAAAAAAAATTAATTTGGAAGATTTACCTATAAGTGAATACAAAAATTTGTCTGAATTAATTTCGGATGATCTCTATGAATATATAAAAATTGATGCATGTGTATCGCACAAAAAAACCATTGGCGGTCCTGCTGCAGAACGAGTAAAGGAACAAATTGTTGCTTTACAAAAGTTTTGCGTTGATGAATTAAAAGAAAGATTTGGAAAACAATGTGAAAAGTAAAAAAATATTTTTATGTATAGCTATCCTTCTTCTCATTGCATTTTTACTCCACGCTTCGATTTATATTAATAATCAAATATCTTTTTTTGATAGCTCAGTATATCTTTATGTATACTTTGGAGTGGGCTCGTTGCTTTTAATAGGATCGCTTGTAGCTTTTATATGCTATTTTTCTTTTAAAAAACTCGATATATCTCAAATGTATAACTATGGAGATACAGAATCTTTACAAATAGTTTTAAATGAAGCAGTAACAAACGGACTTAGAGAAACTAGTAATAATGAAACAATCTGTAAAGAACCTAATATAGATGATGCTGTTATTGAAGATAATACTGATTCTTTGAGTGAAGAAAGTATCGTCATAGATTTTAATCAGCTAGAAGAAGATTTTCTTACTGCAACTAAGATGGAAGCATTGTACGAAACTGCTGGACACTGGGTTTCAACTAACATTAATGTATCTTATGTTGCTTTTTCAAACATAACTGGAAATGAAAAACTTAGTATTGAATTTTTTAATGAAAACGTACCGAGTGAAACATTTCTTATAGAAGCAGTTGCGGAAAGAACCGAAAGTGTGTCATTTAAAGGGAACATTACGCATGGAAATCATACTCTTTCAGTTCCATTCTACCAAAAGGGTGTCGTTTTTGGCTTTGTTTTTCTAGGGTTCCCAAAAGAAGGCGATGTTTTCAAGCCTTTAGATACGCGTGCTTTAGCTCCTTTTATTCGTATACTTAGTACAGCATGCCTTGTTATTGAACTTGCAAAGACAAAGGAACAAAGAAGTTCTTTGCAAAAAGCTTTTTCAAGTTATGTGCCTTCTGCAATTGTTGACTCATTTGAACATGACCCATCTGTACTGAAAATAGGTGGAGATTATGAAAACTTAACAATAATGTTTACGGATCTTAGAGAGTTCACTACATTATCTGAAACAATGTCTCCTGACAACCTTATAACGGTGCTAAATGAGTATTTTAGTGAAATGAGTGGTGTTATTGAAGCTTTTGGAGGTACTGTATCTAAGCTCGTTGGCGATGGTATACTAGCATTTTTTGGAGGCCCTGGCTCTGTTGGAACAAACCACGCAGAAAAATGCTGTGAAGCAGCGCTCACAATGAAAAAGTATGAAGAAATTCTCAACTCTAAGCTTATTTCAAGTGGAAAAATTAGAACACCTTTGTTTACGCGCATTGGTATTAGTACTGGGAAGGTAATTTTAGGAAATATTGGTTCTGAAAAAAGGCTCGATTATACAGTTATGGGACCAGAAGTTAACCTTGCTTCTCGCATAGAAGCTGCAAATAAGAATTGTGGAACGGCAATTTTAATTAGTTATGAAACCTTTTTAGTAGTGAGAAATAATTTTGATTGTAGAAGAGCAGCTTTTATGAAGCTAAAAGGATTCTCAAAGTCTGTGTATTTATTTGAATTACTAGGTAAAATTAGAACTGATTCAGAAGAAAAAATGCTTTTAGCCAACGATCTTGCAGCCCTCCTTGGAATTGATGCTAATAATTTACTCACAGGAGATACAATCGAACAGAACAATACTTATGAAGGATCTCTTTCTACTGCAACTACAGACTCAGTGCCTTCTGAAAATATTGATTTCCTTGAAGAGTTTGAAGATGCTGATGACGTAGAAGAGCTAGATTAGCTGTTTTTAGTACTTTTACATAGGAAAAATTTTAGACAAAATACTAAACTAATTTTTTAAAAAACCGAAAATCTATATATGGGATGGGGAAAAAATAATCCCCTAAGGGAGAATATATGACAGGTTTTACAAAAACGGTAGACTTATTGCATCGAGCCCTCGATGTAAGTGCTACACGCTACGAAGTTACAGCCAATAATTTAGCTAACTCAGAAGTTCCAAATTTTAAAAGAAGTGATGTGAATTTTGAAAGTGAACTAAAAAGGGCACTTGAGTCTGAAGATCTTGCAAGCAAAACAATTTCACTAACTACTAGCGATTCAAGACACATTAAAAATGATACCTTTATCGATTACAAAACAGTTGAGCCACGAAGAGTTACCGATTATCTTTCAACAGTAAAAGCTAATGGGAACAATGTTGATGCAGAGCAAGAAGCAATGAATGTACTCAAAACTCAAATGAGTTATCAATTGCTTACTCAATTACAAAATTTTCAATTTTCACAAATGAAAGTTGTACTACAATAAAGGATAACTGAATATGGGTTTATTTTCGAGTATTAATATAGCTGCAACTGGAATGAGTGCAGAAAGACTAAGAACTGATGTTATCTCAAACAATATAGCAAATGCATCTACAACAAGAACACAAGAGGGTGGTGCATTTAAAAAATCAAGTGTTGTGCTAGCAAGCGTACAAGATAATCCAACATTTCGCAGCCCGTTTACACCAGAGGATCTCGACAATGGAATTGGTGGTGGTGTGCGTGTGATGGAAATTGCTAAGGATGAAAGTCAGGGCCGTTTAGTGTACGACCCAAGTCATCCAGATGCAATAAAAGCAGGCCCTAATGCAGGGTATGTAGAATATCCTAATGTGAATATCGTTAACGAAATGGTTGACCTTATAGCTGCTTCTCGTGCATATGAAGCAAATACTTCGGTAATACAAGGTTCTAAAGAAATGTTCATGCAAGCACTTGCAATTGGGCAGTAAATAAAATATACTGATTAGTAGGTGGGACTATGATTAATGAATTACAAATGATACGGACAAACACAGCTCATGTTGGAACTGGGGCAATAGCAAGCCTTACGCAAAGTGCTAAAGATACAAATGGAGTTTCAAATAAGGGCTCTTTTGATTCTTTTTTAATTGATGCGGTGAGCTCTATGAATGATAAGCAGCAGATGGCAAGTAATATATCTGAACAAGTCATTATTGACCCAGATTCAGTTGACGTACATGATGTGACGATAGCAATGGCAGAAGCAAATCTTTCGTTAACACTTGCAAATACTGTTATAAGTCGAATAACGCAAGCTTGGAGCGAAATTACAACCACACGATAATATTAGAAATTACTAAGCCATAGCAGCCTTGTTATGGCTTTTTCTTTAAAAAAGATATATAATATGTATTTTTGACTAGACAAATTTAATTTTTTGTGTTATAATATAATAAGATAACGTATGTTCGTTCACAGGATGTAAGATCCTGATGGGAGGGGTTTCATGAACGAATGGCTTAAAAAGCTTTTTTCTCAATTTAAAGAATTCTGGGCAAAATGGTCTGTTGTTCAGAAAGTTATTGTCTCAGGGATTGCGGTTGTTTTTATTTTAGCCCTTATTCTTATCCCAACAATATCATCTCAACCTACAACTGTTCCTCTTTTTAGTGTTCCTGTAACCGATGAAGTATTGCGAGATCAGATTGTTTTTCGATTAGCAGAAGAGAATGTATCTGTTGATGTTCGGGAAACAGGTATGATGTATGTTGATGATGACGCAACAGCTCGCAGAATGCGTTCAGTTCTAGTTACAGATGATTTGGTGCCCACTAATGTTGACCCATGGTCACTTTTTGATATTGAAAGATGGACAACAAGCGATTTTACTAATGATGTTAATTTACAACGAGCAATTACAGCCCAAATTACAAACCATATTGAAGCTATTGATGATATTGATAGAGCCGATGTTATGTTGGCTATGCCTGAGCGTGAACTTTTTGCTGAAAACCAGCAGCCAATTTCTGCTAGTGTTATATTAACGCCTAAGCCAGGAAGTGATTTTACCTCTGATAAAACTAAAATCGAAGGTGTACAAAAGCTATTAATGATGGCTATTGCAGGACTTTCTGCTGAAAATATCACTATTACCGATGGCGCAGGTATTGTCTTGAACGATTTCGAGGGCTTACAGGATATTGAGCGCGTAGATATAATTGAAAAAGAACAGTTATTGATAAAGAACTTTGAAGCTGTGCAAAGAAAAGAAGTTTTAGATGCATTACAACAAATTTACAGTTCAGATAGAGTTAGGGATCTCAATATCAGCATTGATATGGATATGTCTCAGCAGGAAATTGCAACCACAGAGTATTTTCCATTTACGCGTGTAGCAGACAATCCTGATACTCCGTTTGATGATAGTCAAGTTTTTGATTCTGTAACTCTTTCTTCACAAGAAATAAATAAAGAATGGCGAGGTACAGGTTTTAATCCTGAAGGGCCTGCCGGTGTAGAAGGACAAAATCCTCCAGTATATTCTGATATGTCAAATGTATATGGGATAAATACTGAAAGCTCTGTAACTCAAAACCAAGCTATAAACACACGACAAACTCAAGAAATTCGTAGCCCTTCGCAAGGCAAAGTTACTGTGTCTGTTAATATTGATGGTCGTTGGGAGCGAGAATATGATGAAGAAGGTGTATTAATAATTTCACCAAATGGACAAATACAAAGAAACTATATACCATTGACTGATGATGAAATTCTTGAAGTTGAAGCACTTATCCAAGGTGCTGTAGGGTATGATAGAATCAGAGGTGATTCTGTTGTTGTTAGAAATGTTCAGTTTGATAGAACATTACAGTTTGCAGAAGAAGATGCAGAATTCTTACGCCAAGAGCAAACAAGACGAACAATACTAATTTCTATAGTATCAATTATAGCAATATTACTAGCATTTATTGTTGTACGTTTTGTTACACGTGAGCTCGAAAGACGACGACGACTGCGAGAAGAAGAGCTTTTACGAAAACATCAACTTGAACGTGAAAGAACATTGTGGGAAGCTCAGCAAGCAGGTATGGAAGTTACTATGTCTGTTGAAGAACGAGAAAGGGCAGAGCTTCAAGAAAACGCTATTACAATAGCGAGAGAGCATCCTGAAGATGTGGCAATGCTCATTCGATCTTGGTTGATGGAGGAGTAAAAAAATGAAATCCATATCATTTTTTTATTTGCAGTTGCCTAAATACCTCAACGCAACTGCTTATTCGTGCCGTCCATGGCACGCCGCTAACGCGCAGTTTTTAATGGAGGAATAGTATGGCAGGTAATCAAGCAAAATCTTCTGGGGGTGGAAACTCAAAGAAAAAGGATTATAAAAACCTTAATGGACGGCAAAAGGCTGCTATTTTTATGGTTTCTCTTGGAGCCGACCTATCAGCTGAAATTTTTAAACACCTTAGAGAAGATGAAGTTGAAACACTTACCTTTGAAATCGCTCGTTTTGAAACGGTTGATGCTGAACTAAAAGAAGCAGTATTACGCGAATTCCAAGAAATGATACAAGCACAAAACTTTATTACCTCTGGTGGTATTGATTTTGCTCGCGAACTTCTTG
>CAYJLT010000042.1:9379-14407 GCA_964371295.1 uncultured Treponemataceae bacterium | reverse complement strand
CACAGATTACACAGATTAACACAGATTTTTACTTTTTGCAATCATCATCCAACTTGAATGTTTAAAAAGCGTTAAGGGTCCGGGACGAATCGCAACGTCCCGGCGGTTTTTTGCTACTTTTTTGGCGGCAAAAAAGTAGACCCCAAAACGGTAGTTTTATGAAAATATGATTTAAATCAAAAAAGCAAAGTATGGCTGCAAGGCATAAAAAACATTAGTATTTAAAATCACTTCCGCCTATAAACTCTCTAATAATTGACTGGCTTGGCACAAGGTTTGCTGGTATTGGCGCAAAATTATCTAAAAACCTAAGTATCCTTGTAGCTTCATCATACTCCTTATCGAGCGGTGTTACGCAACGCAAGAGAGGGTCTGCATACACCTTAAGTACTGCAAGCTCATAATCAAGCGCAGTGTTTAACATAACATCCGCATTGTTTTGATATGGGAATATGTACGCCCTCTCGCCTCTGTGTACGTTTTCCCACATTCGCATAGTGTCTACTGCAGACTTTGCACGGTAGTTGTAATCTCGAACAATCCGTCTTACAAGTCTGTTATCACTTGTAGATATTCTATTATGGTCATCTAAGTTTAGTTGTGTTAAAGCCGAAAGATAGATTTTAAACTTATTCTCTTTTGGAATTGATGATGTGAGTTTATCATTTAGACCATGAATACCTTCAAGGACCAATATTTCATTTTTATGAAGTTTCATCATTTTGCCGCTTTTATAACTCTTGCCATCATTGAAGTCGTAAGCAGGAAGCTCTATTTCTTTTCCCGCAAATAAGTCGGTTAAATCTTTGTTTAGTTGTTCAACATTAAGCGCTTCAAGGCATTCATAATCAGGCTGTCCTTTTTCATCTAACGGCGTTTTATCTCTACCGATATAATAGGTATCAAGTTCTATAACTCTCGGAGTAAGACCAACAACCTTTAATTGCATAGATAGTTTTTTTGAAGTAGTTGTTTTACCTGAGCTAGAAGGCCCCGCAATAAGTATAACCTTTACATCTTTTCTTTGATAAATAGTATCTGCAATATCTGCAATACATTTATTTTGAAGTGTTTCTGTAATGTTTACAAAGTCTTTTATGCCCTTATTTGCTATCATTTCATTGAGTGAGGCCACCGATGTCACCCCAAGTGTTTTTCCCCATTCTTTGTAGCGCTTATATACATTAAAAAGCTCTGGTACATCCTTGTGTTCTTGTATTTCATTTGGGCGTGATGTTGATGGATACTGCAATAAAAAGCCTTCTTGATATTGCAGTAAATCAAATAATCCAAGCTTCCCTGTAGATGGATATAAGGGACCAAAATAAAGATCAGAAAAATCTCGTAAAGAATTAACCTTATAGCTACGCCTAACTAAAAAGTTCAATTGTTTTCTTGTTTCAGTAAGACCAAGCTTTTCAAGCAATTCTGCTGCTTCTTTATAAGAAACTATGCGTTGCTTTATACATAAATCGAGCGCAATTATTTCTTCCATCTTTACTTTTAATGCTTGAATTTCATCTTTAGTAATGCATTCATCTCTATCAATGGTGTAATAATAACTATAGCCTAAACTGTGTCCTACTACTAAGCGCGTACCCGTAAAAACCTCGTGCGCTGCAGCTGCAAGTACAAAGCAAAGTGAACGCCTATACACTCCCGACCCCTCACTTGTGCCAACTAACACAGGCTCGATGCGTGCGTCAAAATCAATAGTGCTTGTTAAAGAACATATTTCATTATTTATCCGAACAGCAATAATGGAATCTTTGTCCTCATCAAAGTTATCGATATAGTCACCAATAATTGACCCACGCTCTACGCTTACAGTTTTATTGTTTGGAAATGTTATTGTAAATGTACTCATAGCTATAGTATATCATGGGAACTCGTAATTCGCAATGAATATTTTTTTATTTTTCCTTTTATTGGCATCTAAAGTTTGAGTCTATTGCTATTTTCTTAAAACTTTACTTTTCAAAAATGTTAATCAGTTTTTTTAAGGTCATATAGTTTTTTTCGCAATAAAAGCTCAACAAATGCATCTTTTTCCATTGGCCGTTCAAAATAATAACCTTGTGCGTAATCGCAATCAATATCTTTAAGCCACTTTGCTTGTTCGAGCGTTTCAACACCCTCTGCCACTACCGACATTTTTAAGCCCTTAGCCATTTTTATCACATCTGCAACTACAACACTCATCTTTGAATCGCTATCATGTTCATCGAAAAAGGCTTTATCTAACTTTAAGACATCTGCTTTTATTACACCAAGTCTATTTAGAGAGGATCCGCCTGCACCAAAATCATCAATTGAAATTAAAAAGCCCATTTTTTTTAACTCTTTAACTTTGGCAATGAACTTCTGCCCATCTTCAACAATGGCACTTTCGGTTATTTCAAGTTCTATTTCACTGGGTAGAAGTCCATGTTTTAATACACAGCTCTTAATGCTAGTGGCTATTGAATCATGGAGTATTGAGTTTGCAGAAAGATTTACAGATATGCGCGGAATATCCATTCTACTATAATGGTCAATAATAAACTTGCAAACATTTTCTAGAACATACATATCTAAGTGAAAAATAAATCCATTTTCTTCAAAAACTGGTATAAAAGCATCAGGGAAAATTTGAGGCCCTTCTTTTGGCCTCCAGCGTACTAATGCTTCTGCACCACCAACGCTCAAGCTCTTAAAATCAATTTTTGGCTGGTACACAACCACAAACTCATTGTCTTTAAGCGCTTGTTCCATCTTTAAGGTAACCGAAATTTTATCTTCAAAAGTCTTTCTCATAGTGCTGTCAAAGGTTATAAAGGTATTTTCATGTATTGACTTACCCTCTAACCTTGCTACATCTGCATATCCAATAATGGCCGAAACCTTTTCAGAACAATCATTTATGATAATATTCCCAAAAGATACTGTAAAACGGTAGTCCTTTCCTACAACCCTTTGAATGCTAGGCCTAATATATTCGTAGTATAACTTATCCATCGTAAGTATAGTATTAACTTTTCGAAGAATTAAAAATTGGTCTGCCGTTTTACGAGAAATATAGTCTTTTTCGTCTGTTAAAATACTTTTTAGTGTATTTCCAATTGCTAAAATTACCTCATTTCCTTTTTCTACACTTAAATACAAATTCATCGCTTTAAATAAGTCAATGTCAAATGATATGAGCTCATACTCATCATTTTGTGCATTTTCTAGTATCTTTATCATCGTTTCGCGGCAATAGTCCATAGTCATCAAGCCAGTCAATACATCGGTTTTATATACTTTAAGGATCGTTTTTCTATTTTGGCTTTTGAGTTGCCGCACAGTAATTGAAAGAATTGCAACTGCAATGAAAATAGTTATAACAGCATAGTACCAGTATTCTGAAAGCTCTTCAAGTATTGAAGGCTCATAAAAGAATGACGATATTTCTCTTACAAGTAACTCATCATAGCGGCTTACAGAAATATTATCAAACATTACGTTAAAAATAGGAACAAGGTCTTGTGCAATATCATTTGCAATAGCAAAGTGAAATTTTAAAGTAAAGTCGGCAGCTAAAATATATGAATCTGCATCATTTAAATATGAGTTTGCATAAGGAAGCCCACTTTCTGTAAAGACCGCCATATCAACATCTCTTTTTTTATATGCCCTTAATAAATCATCAAAGGTATTAAAAAAAACAATCTCATTCTCTGGTCTAGCACGCAAAAATCCTTCAAAGTCTGGATAAAGATACTGGGAAATGCCCACCCTAGGTGCTGCTTGCAAAATTGCCAATGTGCTTTCATTTTCTGCAACTACTTGTCTCGGAACAATTGCAAGCATAGGCTCTTCGTAATACAATTCTGTAAGTGTGAAATTATCTTTTTGTCGAGACCTATCTCCTATAGCAGAGATAATAATATCACAATCAGTAGGGAAAGTATCAGGATTAGTTAATGTGTACGGATAATATTCAACATCAAAATCATATATTGAAATAAGTTCTTCTAAAGCTGCTACTATCGCGCCGTCTGCTTTACCTTCTGAGTTGGTATAAGTGAATGGTCTATTATTATCTTCATACCCTACCCTCAGTGGACGCATTCTAAGCATGGCAACTTCTTCTGCACGTAAATCTCTATGAAATAAATGATTATTGCTGTGGTGATATTTTGCAGCCAACTCATCGTGAAATAGACCCTCTTCTGAGACAAGCACATATAAAGCTTTTTCTAACTCTTCTGCCAACACATCTTCACCATATCTAGTTACTAAATATGTGTAACGTTTTGAAAGATTTAATATAGTTTCATATTCTGCTGATGTTTTATCTGTGGAATATGACAAATATAAATCTGCTGGTAAATCTCTATAGCTATCAAAGTCTGCCATCGAATATGTAACACCAATATTATTTTCATCTAAATATGCATCTAATTCTTCATTTGCAGGGTTTTCATAATACGTAGCAACTGTTTTTCCATTAATACTTTGAGGGTTATCATACGGGATGTTTAAATCCTTATTGGCAACGAGACTCATCTGTACAGAATTAAAAGGAATATCAATGTATAAGAAATTCTGCTCTCTCTGCTGCATTCGATAGAAAAGCCCAATTATATCAACTTCGTTATTTTCTAAAGCATCAAATATACTTCCAGTGATTTCAATAAATTCAAAGTGGTAGTTACTAATTTCTTCAACTTTTTTTAAGACTTCATAACCATAGCCTTCATTGCCCTGATTATTAATGTTTTCAACTAAATCATCACTGGGGTAGTATCCAACTCTTATAATTTCTCGTTTTTCTAACGCGAAAAGATTAAAAGCGGAGAAAAAACCTACTCCTACTAACACAAAACCAAACTTTTTTAAATTCATAATGGGACCTCAATAATACATTAAACCTTATACACAGTGTGTATTTCACTGAGTGTGCATAAACAATCCCCATAACTTATTTCGAACGAATCAACTTTATTATATGAGATACTTATACCATTATTAGAGAACTGTGTCAATATTGTTTTAAAAAAAAGT
>CAYJLT010000042.1:0-9369 GCA_964371295.1 uncultured Treponemataceae bacterium | reverse complement strand
AATATATAATTAGTAATTTCTTTGCCCTACGTCAAAAAGTCCTGTTGAGTTATTTGGCGCACTTGTCTCTAATGAATATGTCCTTTTAGAGCTTAGTAAATCAATAAAATCATCCCTTTCCATTGGCTTTTCAAAGTAATACCCTTGGGCATAATTGCAGTCAAGGCTTTTGAGCCATTTTGCCTGTTTAAGGGTTTCTACACCCTCTGCCACAACTACCATATTTAACTGTTTGGCCATATTGATAACATCAGTTACAACAACATTCATTTTTTCTTCGCTTTCTTGGGCATCAAAAAAAGCTTTGTCGAGTTTTAATACATCGGCTTCAATTGCGGCGAGTCGGTTTAACGATGAAACACCAGCACCAAAATCATCAATAGATATCAAAAAGCCTAGGGATTTTATTTCATTTACCCTTGAAACAAATCTATCTTCATTTCCGATTATTGCACTTTCAGTTACTTCCAGTTCTATTTCTTCAGGTTCTAATCCATATTTCAATATGATGCTTTGTATACTTTCAAAAAGAGCATCGTTTAGTATTGAAGCCGCTGAAAGATTTACAGAAATTCGAGGTAAGCGTAAATTGTCAGAGTGAGTTACTATAAATCTACACACTTCTTCTAGAACATACATATCTAACTGAAAAATAAACCCATTTTCTTCAAAAACAGGAATAAAAGCATCAGGAAAAATTTGATTTCCTTCTTTAGGCCTCCAACGCACCAAGGCTTCTGCTCCTCCTACCTTAAGAGAATCAAAATCTATTTTTGGTTGATATACCACAACAAATTCTCGATCAAGCAATGCTTGCTCCATTCGTAGTGTAACCGATAATTTATTATTAAAATCTTTTCTCATTTTACTGTCAAAAGTAATAAAAGTGTTTTCGTGCTTATTCTTTCCTTGTACCCTTGCCGCATCTGCATGCCCTATAAGAGCAGATACTTTTTCTTTAGGGTCACTAATTATTACATTTCCAAAAGACATAGTGAAATGGAATCTTTCCCTAAGAACGGCAGAAATACTCGGTAAAATATGCTTATAGCAAAGATCTTCTAGCTGTAACTTGCTATCAGCCTTTCGTAATATAAAAAAGTGTTCTCCTGTTTTTCTTGTTATATACACTGTTTCGTTTGCAAACACAGTTCGTAATGTACTTGCAATTGCTAAAATTGCTTCTCTACCTTTTTCGGCACTAAAATACATTGTTATAGATTTAAACATATCCATATCAAATGATATAAGTTCATATTCGTCATCATTTGCATCCACTAATATATCAATTACCGTATCACGAAATTTATCCATGGTCATAAATCCTGTCAATAAATCAGTAGTATAAGCGGCTATAACGGCATCTTGTTTACTTCTTTTTTGCCAAGAATTGTATGATTTAAGCAAAGATGCGATGAGTAAAAAACCTATTACTATAAAATACCAGTTATCTAAAATCGATAAAACTAGTGGTTGCTTGTATGTAAAGGTAAGTGTATTATCTACTAATACTTTCTCATACTGCTCTACAGAAATTTTATCAAGCATTACATTAAAGATTGGCAAATACTCAGGAGCAATACTGTTAGCTATACTAAAAGAGAAATTGAGATCAAAGTCAACAGGATAGATATATGGCACACTATCTTTTAAGTATGAATTTACAAAAGAAATTCCACTTTGCGTTAATACTGCCATATCAATACTATTTTTCTCATATGATGCAAATAATTGTTCAAGTGTATCATAATAAATAATTTCTACGTGGGGTACTGATGCTAAAAAAGTGTGACTATCTAAATTAAGATATTCTAGCATTCCTACTCTAGGGTGATTTTTCCAAATGGTCTCTATTGAGGAGTCTGCACCTACTGTCCCCTGTGGTAATATTGCAATCATCTGCATTTCATAAAACGACTCCGTCGACTTAAAGTTTTCAGAAATTGTTTTTTGGCTACCCACTGTTGATATGAATATATCAATATCATCTGGCAAGGAATCATCAGTTTGCACTGAATAGGGATAGTACTCAACAGAAAAATCATACAAACTGCTTAAAGTATTCATCACATCTACAAGTGCTCCATCTGCAGCTCCACTTTCATTTGTAAAGGTAGCTGGTACATGATTAACTTCATACGCCACCTTTAAAGGACGCGAGCGTAATGTTCTAAGTTCACCTTCAGTGAGGTTTCTTTGAAATAGATGTTCCGATTTCTCGAAATAACTTTGCTGAAGCCCAGTAATATAGCCACTTTCATTATTCACAATATCAACAAAAACCTTATTCAACTCATCCATCATATCCTCATTGCCATAACGAGAAAGAAAGTACGTATATCGCGTTGAAAAGTTCAAAACATTAACAAAGTTGCTGTAGGTTTTTCGCGACGAATAATGCATATATAAGTCTGCATCAGCATCGTGATAATTATTAAGGTCACCCATGACATATTGCACCGATATATTATTTTCAGCGAGATACGCATCTAACTCTTCGTTTGCAGGATTACCATGATATGTTGCAACGGTTTTTCCATCAATGCTTTTAGGGTCGTCATAAGGAATTTGTAAGTTGTCTTTTGAAATGAGTGCTACTTGAACGTTGTTAAAAGGGGTTTTAAGATAAAGATATTTTTCTGAGCGTTCTTCTGTATAAAAATAAAGTCCAATAATGTCTACGAGGCCATTATCGAGGGCAGAAAAAGGATTAGCATTGACTTCAACAAATTCAAAGCGTAAATCGCTTATTTCTTCAACTTTTTTTAGTATATCATATCCATAGCCTCTATTACTGATGCTCTGAATATTTGATACTAAATCATCATTTGGATAATATCCAACTCTGATTACTTCTATTTTTTCTTCCGCAAAAAGACTAAAAACTGAGACAAAAACTAAACACACTAAAAACAACGCTAACTTATTAAACCTCATTGTTGAACCCCTCATGATGCAAAAAAATGTAAAAATAGACACATACAAGCTAAATGAGTAAAAAATGACTTTATAACTTTTTTATAAGTCACTTATACTACTAATACAGAAATGTGTCAAGTTTTATTTTGTAAATAATTATTATTTATTTCTGTTTAGTTGTGCGTAACAAAAAAGGTTGCCACTTTAGGCAACCCTTATAAAGCTTACAAAATATACTTCGATAAATCTTGATTTTGTACCAAATCTTTTAATTTATCATTTACATACTCTGTCGTAATATCTATTTTTTCACCAGCATGTTCATCGGCTTCAAACGATAAATCTTCTAAAATTGTTTCCATAATGGTGTGTAACCTTCTTGCTCCAATGTTTTCAACATTTGCATTTACATCGGCAGCTAAAGTACTCATAGTATCTATAGCATCTTCAGTAAAACGTATTGTAACACCCTCGGTTTCTAAAAGCTGTTTGTATTGCGTAGTTAGAGCATTTTTGGGTTCAGTAAGAATTTTCTTAAAATCCTCTGCAGAAAGAGAGTCAAGCTCAACACGAAGGGGAAACCGCCCTTGAAGCTCAGGAATTAAGTCTGAGGGCTTTGAAAGATTAAATGCTCCCGCAGCAATAAAAAGAATGTGCGTTGTGTCCACCGCTCCTTGGCGCGTATTTACAGTTGAACCTTCTACAATCGGAAGAATATCACGCTGTACTCCCTCTCTTGAAACACCTCCATCTCTACTAGAATTAGCTACTGCAATTTTATCAATTTCATCAATAAAAATTATACCTGACTGTTCTACCCTATCTTTTGCAACATCTGCTATTTTATCGGGATCTATCATTCTATCTAAGTGTTCTTCTCTCAAAATTTCTCGAGCCTCTGCAATAGAAACCTTTTTCTTTTTGCTTTTTGGCCCTCCCATCATTGAGAGTGCATCTTGCAAAGCCCCACCGATATCAGAAGACCCCACTCCAACAACAAGCTCCATTGGAGTATTAGGTTGTTTCTTTTGTATCGTTACTTCTACTTCTCTATCTTCAATTACGCCTTCTCGCAATTGCGTTCTAAATTTTTCCCGAGTGCTAGCTAGATGTGATTCTCGTTTTGCCTTTTCTTCATCACTCATTGTTTCTTTTTTACTTGTTGTATCTTGTGTTGGGTTTGCTGTATTACCAAAAATATTCATTGGCAAAAAGCCCCCAAACGAAGGATCTTTTTTTGAATCTTT
Organism: uncultured Treponemataceae bacterium; assembly: GCA_964371295.1. Classification (GTDB taxonomy): domain Bacteria; phylum Spirochaetota; class Spirochaetia; order Treponematales; family Treponemataceae; genus CAYJFX01. The sequence goes on along the minus strand of CAYJLT010000042.1, from coordinate 5,203 downwards.
ATTTTCTTTATCAGAACTACCTGGAAGAAGCAAGTCTAAGAGATCTTCTTCAACATACTTTTCTGCTTCAGTTTTTAACTGCTCTTGCATTTCCTCTTTGACCATTTTATATCCAATAGTCATAAGGTCTCGCACCATAGATTCAACATCTCGCCCTACATAGCCAACTTCAGTATACTTTGTAGCCTCAACCTTAATAAATGGCGCTTTGCAAAGTTTTGCCAAGCGTCGAGCGATTTCTGTTTTACCTACACCTGTAGGGCCAATCATTAAAATATTTTTGGGTGCTATTTCATCTCGAACATCATCGGCTAGTGTTAGTCGACGAGTTCTATTTCTCAATGCTACTGCAACCGACTTCTTTGCCTTTTTTTGCCCAATAATATAAGTATCGAGCTCTTGTACAATTTGCTTGGGTGTTAAAGCATGTTTTAATGCATCAATCATGACAACTCCAATGCGGTAATATTGTTATTTGTGTATATACAAATATCACCGGCAATTTTTAAACTTTTTTGTGCAATTTCTAAAGCGCTTAAATTAGATGACTCCATATATGCAAGCGAAGCTGCATAGGCATAATTTCCACCTGATCCTATAGCCAGAACATCTCCTTCTGGTTCTATAACATCACCTGTTCCAGAGATGAGTAAAATTTTATCTTTATTTGCAACAAGTAAAAGTGCTTCTAAGTTTCTCAAAGCTTTATCTGTTCTCCAAATCTTTGCAAGCTCTACAGCACTTCGAGAAATATCGCCCGAGTACTCTTGTAATTTCATTTCAAACTTGTCAAATAAATTGAAGGCATCAGCTGTGGCACCAGCAAAGCCCGTAAGCACTTTACCCTCATATATTGCACGCACTTTTTTTGCATTTCCTTTCATAATAGTATTACCCATAGAAACTTGTCCGTCACCAGCCATAGCAACTTTTCCATCTTTTCTAACGGCAATAACCGTAGTACTTCTTATTTTCTCAGCCATATCTTCTCCAATTAATAATTTTGTAGTAACCGACGAGGGCGACGGATACTACGATTTATTTAAATTTAGATCCTTCGACTACGCTCAGGATGACAGTAGGGTTTACCATTCAATTATTAAATATTAATTAGCATCCCCATATCTTTTCTCTCACAATTATTAATTATTCATTATTAACTGTTAATTGCTTCCCCCGTGTGGATGTGCTTGTTTATATAACTTTCGAAGTGACTCAGAAGTTACATGCGTGTATCTTTGAGTAGTAGAAATACTTGAATGCCCAAGCATTTCTTGCACACTTCGAATGTCGGCGCCCTCTGTAATCATCGTTGTAGCAAAGCTGTGTCGGAACACATGAGGATGAACGTGCTTATTTGTGCCCTCCACAGACGAATAACGGCTCATTATAAAGCGAATTCCTCTTGCAGTAAGTTCAGTGCCCTTTTTATTAATAAAGAGCTTATTTGTACCCTTAAAAGGCAGATTGTCTTTTTTTACTGCCAAAAGCTTGCCTTTTCGCTCAACAAGATATGCGCTCAATGCAGCTGTTGCTTCTTTTGAAAAAAATACACGCCTATCTTTTTTTCCCTTACCAGTAACAAGTGCAGAATCTCCCTTACTAGAAATATCTTCTAGACTTATCCCTGCAAGCTCTGAAACACGGCACCCTGATGAATAAAGCATTTCAAATAGCGCTAAATCTCTTGTTGCCCACAGTAAATCTTTTTTTGAGGGCAAGGTGCAAAGCTCTTGAGCCTCAGAGTCGCTCATAAAATGCGGAACCCTTACAGGCATCTTTACGGTTTTAAGTTCTAAAGCTACATTTGTTTTAATATAATCAAATCTTGCCAAATAGGCAAATAAATTTCGCACAGCAGCGATAAATCTATTTATACTTGCAGGAGATTTTTTTTCTTTTGAAAGAGATGAAACGCATGAGCGCAAATCTTTTATTGTGATATCTCCTACCTTTATTTCTGGTGAAGCATGCGTAAGAATTTTTAATAATATAGCTAAATCGCCTTTATATGCATGAACAGAATGTTCGGATAAACCTCGAACTCCCTGCTGGTATGCTAAAAACTCATCGATATACTCTGAAAGTGTGCTTTGTATATTTTTTTGTGCATGCTTGGATATGCCACTCATAGGCTTTACTCTGCACTTACCTTGTGTGCACTTTCCTCTTCTTCTCCTGCAGTATGTAAATAATCGCATTCAGGATTTATACACGACTTATATGTACCGCGTTTTTTGTCATGCTTTTCAACCATAAAGTGATTGCACTTTGGACAATCTGCATTTATTGGTTTGAAGTGGCTAATAAAATCACAGTCAGGGTAATTAGTGCATCCATAAAACTCTTTTCCTCTGCCCTTTGTTTTTCTTGCAATAATCTCTCCGCCACAATCTGGCCTTGGGCAATTTGCTAACGGAACCGAGGCCGTGTTAAAACATTCAGGAAAAGCAGAGCAAGCGAGGAAAAAGCCAAATCGTCCAAGTTTTTTTATCATTGGCTGACCACACTTATCACATATTTTATCGGTAGGTTCATCCATGCTTCCCTTTTGACTTTCGAGTGTTTCCATAACTTCTTCCACCTTGTCATGAAACGGAAAGTAAAAGTCTGCCATAATCTTTGGCCATTCCACCGAATTTTCTTCAACCATATCAAGTTTTTGCTCAATTTCTACCGTAAAGTTTTCGTTTATCACTTCTGGAAATGACTCTACTAAAAGATTATTAATAATGCGCCCAAGCTGTGTTGGTACCAGTTGCCTATTATTTCTTGTTACGTAATAACGGTCGAGCAATACTGAAATAATGGGTGCATATGTTGATGGCCGACCAATCCCCTTTTCTTCAAGCATTTTAACAATTGAAGCGTCTGTAAAACGTGGAGGCCCTTGCGTAAAGTGCTGCTCTGGATGAAATTTAGTTGTATCAAGTTTTTCACCTTCTTTTAAAGATGGTAGTGTGCCCGATGAATCCTCTTTAGAAGATAGGAGCTTAATAACATTATAAAAACCTTTTTCTACCACTTTGCTAGCTGATATTCTAAATAAAGCATCGCCTGCTTTTATTTCAACACTTGTTGTTCTACTCTTTGCATTATTCATTTGGCTTGAAACAAAGGCTTCCCAAATTATGGTATAGAGACGCTGTTGGTCTCTCGTTAAATATTCTTTTACATATTCTGGTGTATAGGTAACATAGGTTGGCCTAATTGCTTCGTGGGCATCTTGTGCTTTTTTACCCATTGAGTACTCAATGGCCTTTTCAGGTAAGTCTTTTGGGTACTTTTCTGAAATCCATTCTCTTACCTCATCTAATGCTACTTGAGATATTCTCGTTGAGTCGGTACGCATATAGGTAATTAAACCTACGCGGCTAGAGCCAATTGCTACACCTTCGTAAAGTTGTTGTGCTACTTGCATCGTTTTTCTTGATGTAAAGCCAAGCTTGTTAGCAGCAGCTTGTTGCAGTTTTGATGTTGTTAAAGGAGCTTTTGGCTTTACTGTTCTATCTTGCGTTTTAATCTCTGTTACTTCACACTCAGAATTTTTTATTTCGTCAATGATATTTTGTACTTCTTTTTCGTTAGTTAGCTCTGGCTTTTTCCCTTTGTATTGCACAAGCTGTGCAGTAAATGCTGTTTTCCCTTTTTTAAAGTCAGCATCCAAAGACCAATATTCTACGGGTAAAAACTCTTCAACTTCTTTTTCTCTTTCACAAATAAGCCGTAGTGCAACCGATTGGACACGTCCTGCAGAAAGACCATTCTTTACCTTTTTCCAAAGAAGAGGAGATAAATTGTACCCTACTAGGCGGTCTAACACACGCCGAGCCTTTTGTGCATTTACCTTTGGCTCTTCAATTTCTGAGGGATGTTCAACAGCCTCTTTAATAGCTGCGGGAGTAATTTCGTTAAACACAATTCTCTTTATAGTAGCGTTTGTCTTTGCTTCTAAAGATCGCTTTAAGTGCCATGCTATAGCTTCACCTTCTCGGTCATTATCACTTGCAAGCAAAACTTCGGTAGATTTTTTTGCATCTTTTTGTAATTCTTTTAAAATGGGGGCTCTACCCCGAACGGTAATATATTCAGGTTGAAAGTTCTCTTCAATATTCACTGCCATTCTTGATTTTGGTAAATCTATTAAGTGTCCCATTGAGGCCTTTACCGTATAACCAGGGCCAAGATATTTTTCTATTGTTTTTGCTTTTGCAGGAGACTCAACTATTACAAGTGTTGAGCGCTTTTGTTTTTTTGCCTTTGCTGTGGTTGCCATATATTCTCCCAGTAACCTAATAATGCGTTATAGTAGTTCTTTTATTGATGATATAATATAATAGTAACTCCTATACAAGATAAAAGCTACAATAGATTATTTATTTTGTCAAGTTTTTTTTGAGAAAAATCTCTTTCTTCTAAGAAAGTCATGCTATTTACGAGCAAAAGTACATCATTTGCCCCTTCAACTACGCTTGCACCATCTTTTACATAGTCTTCTGAAGACCTTTTTCTCTTAATTGGTGCATTAAATAGGTCTACTTCTTTGCTCCCTTGAGTTACAATATTTTCACATATAGAGCCTTTATAAAAACAAAGCTCCCTATTATGTTCAATGGCAAAGTCTGCAGTATAAAGTGCCCCAGACCCTTCTGGAGCTTGCATCACAAGCACTACTCGGCTTAATGCAGATATTATTCTATTACGCTCTACAAACTGCCAATGTTGAACCGGCGAAGCTAATTGGTATTCACTTATAATACATCCACCACTTGCAAGTATGGCACCAGCTAGCCTCTTGTTACTTGAAGGTGTAATGTTATCAACCCCGCTTCCCAGTACTGCAATTGTTTTCCCAACAAGCTCATGACCTTGAGCCATAAGGCATCCCATATGAGCATGAGCATCTATACCAAATGCAAGACCTGAGACAACTGATATTCCTGACATTGCAATATCTTTTGCTATATTTTTTGTAGCTTGGGCACAGTTCATGTTAGGTTTTCTCGTGCCAACTATTGCAACACTGGGAAAGTCTAAACATTCTACATTTCCCCTATAAAAAAGAGCATAAGGTGGATCATATATTTGCTTTAACAAATAGGGATACTCTGGGTAGTCATAAAATAGAACATTCACACCATACAGACTCATGAGCTTTATATCGCGTTCAACAGATTTGATAATCTTTTGGGGCTGCCAAATA
>CAYJLT010000041.1:0-14419 GCA_964371295.1 uncultured Treponemataceae bacterium | reverse complement strand
AGTAGCCGGGAACAAGTAAGTACTCGGCAAATGTTCTTGAAGGTTGTTCGTAATAATAAGCCATATACCATTATAAAGAACAGTATATGGCTTGTCAATATGATTTTAAAACCTATAAAGAGCGCTTACTCCAAAAGTTGCATCGGTAAACAACCCTTCAAGTGACTCTATATTAATATCGAGTAAAAAATCTTCGGCCAAAACAAAACCAATTCCAAAGCCCGCTAAAAAAGTAGTTGTCAAATGGAAGTCATATTCTTCTGTGCTTACCTTAGTTGCAGCAACTTCTGTGGTAATGTCAGTAGAATCCCAATTTAAACCATAGGAAAGACCACCTCTAAACTCAAACCAATCGGTAGGCTTAATAGAAATCCCAATATTTAAACCTGCATACGTGTCGTAAGAATTTACAACACGCTTATCATTTGGGTTTGTGGTAGTTGTTGTTCCCATTTCATCTACCCTTATAACAGAACTCACCGTGTCTGCCCTTCTTGCATAATCAAACCCAACATATGGTTCTGCCAATACAAGAATTTTTTCCTTAAACCATGCAAGCGAAGCTCCACCATCAATACCAATAGTGAAATTTTCTCTATCATCAAAAATGGCAGTAATTCTCGTTGTGTCAGCACCTACAACTGTTTCATAACTTTCAATAGGGTTTCCCAAATTGTGAACATCAACACCAACGTTTATCCCTGTTCTTAGTGTTACAAGAGGTCCAAAAGAAACTGGAAACTCAATTTGCGGAAAGGCAAAAAAAGTTACTGAATTTTTTTGCTCTGTTACGGTTGTGGCCCCATCCGAATCTACATATGAGTCTGTTACATTTGTAGTTCTGTCATAAATTCCACCAATTGTAGAATAAAAGTTAAATACATCATCAAGTCTATATGAAACACCAACTTCATATTCTTCTTTTGTGTTCTTTGTGCCGGCTACAAGCTGAGCATCCTCGATTGTGTCAGTTTCATTTCCTGTTTTAGAAATTCGAGAATGGATACCAAAGTCATTCCATCCAAAGGCAATTCTTGCATTGTATGTTGAATCATCTGTTCTGGTATTACTAGTTTCGGTTGCAATGTTGTTCTGTGATTGCTCATCTCTAAATGCGTTTATTTTATAGTCGATAATTGCACCAAATGCCATAGTTTCACCTATTGGAAAGGCTCCTACTCCTTGTAGGATTGGACTATACGTAACGCCTCCATTTCCTATGTAGCCCGTTGCAAAAAAAGGGCGGGATATATCGACGATTCCCTTTGCATGAATGCTATCTGCCTCTGTGCCCATAGTAAATAGTGTAGACTGCCTCGCAGCAGAACTTGCAAAGCCTGTTCTCGGGTCTGCAGAAAAATTAGATATTGTTGGGTCTGCAAACAAGGTTGTCCCAAGTAATATGCCAATTAAAACAAGTGATAACTTTTTCATTTTTTGCCTCCATGTATACTATATAAATGCACAAGATGCCATATAGTTATACTATAAAGGATGTCTTCCACTACGTCAAGATAACAATTGTATAATTTTGAATACTTAGTGTTTCTATCGTATTCTAACCTCATTGGCCTTCCTAACCTTGCAAAAGGTCACTGTTTTTGCTACAATAATCATATGATAGTAATGAAATTTGGTGGCTCCTCAGTAGCTAATGCAGAACGAATTAAAAATATTGTTTCAATAATAAAGCTTTATGCAGAGAAAAAACCTATTGTGGTTCTCTCTGCCATGGGCGACACAACTGACCATTTGTTGGAAGCTGCAGATAATGCAGTTCTTGGAAAGGTAGATGTCTCACAAATTGAGAAGCTACACTATGATACGGCAAAAGAGCTCGGAATGGATGAAGCTTCATTACAAGAAGTAAAAAGTCTGCTTGAAGAGCTTAAAATTCTTTTAACTGGTATATCAATGCTTAAAGAACTTACAAAAAGAACCAGAGACTATCTTGTTTCTTTTGGAGAAAGACTCTCTGTAAGAATTGCAGCCGCTTATATTACAACAGATGGCACCCCTGCAAAATTCTACGATGCATGGGATTGTGGTTTTACATCAAATTCAGATTTTATGTCAGCTGAACTTTTAGAAAGTGTATGGACTGATATTCCAAAATCATTTGAAAACTATAAGAATGGCAGTCAAAAAGAAATTCCAATTGTAACAGGGTTCATTGCAAAAGATAAAAATGGATACATTACAACACTTGGGCGTGGAGGAAGCGATCTTACAGCAACAATGATTGGAGCCGCAATAAAGGCTGAAGAAATCCAAACATGGAAAGATGTTGATGGTGTTTTAAGCGCAGATCCACGAATTGTAAAAGAAGCAAAAACAGTGAAAAATATTACCTACCAAGAAGCAGCAGAGCTTGCATATTTTGGAGCACAAATTTTACACCCTCGATCGATGGCCCCATGTAGAAAGACAGGAACTCCTGTAAGAGTAAAAAACTCGTACAACATTCCGTTTGAAGGCTCTGTTATTACCGAAAATAAAACAAATGAACATCCCCCAGTTATTGCACTTACAAGTGTAAACAAGGTTACGGTTATTGATATTTCTTCAACAAGAATGCTCGGAGCATCTGGTTTTTTAGCACATATTTTTAACCTTTTCTTAAAATGGAATATAAGTATCGACGTGATTGCAACAAGTGAAGTTTCAGTGTCCTTAACTATAGACTCTAAAAATGAAATAAAAGGCCTTATCGAAGACCTTTCAACCGTTGCAGATATAAATGTAAAAAAAGATAAAGCAATTATTACCGTAATATGCGATGCGGAGCATTCAAGTGGTATTATTGCAAAAGGTTTTGCATCTCTTGAAAAAGAAGGCATTAACCCAGACATGATAAGCCAAGGAGCTTCTAAGGTAAATATTAGTCTCGTATGTGATAATGCGGATACTTCAAAAGTAATGAACACGCTACACAAAGCGTATTTTAGTATATAGAGGTAATACATATAATGCTGGAATTATGCCGATTTGAGGGAATGGTAATAAAAATGCTATTCAAAGATATTTCTCAGCACAATAAGCCTCATATTCATGTAATGTATGGAGAATATAAAGCTTCTGTTGGAATTGATGGTGAACTATTAGCAGGTTCATTACCTGTTAGACATTATAAGATGCTAGCGGGTTGGCTTGCGCTTCATGAAGAAGAATTATATCAAGCATGGAATAATGCCGTGCAAGGCATACAGTTTAGCAAAATAAAACCACTATAAGAAGGAGTCTCTATGAAAATTATTGATGGAATTGTATACGCTAACAAAGATGTTGAAAATATTGAAGTTGTATCTGTAAAAATTTTAGAGGACATGATTCTTCTACTAACGTTCAACAACGAAGAAGAAAGGCTCTTTGATGCGAGTACATTAGTTACTATGGAAGCCTTCAAACCTTTATTAGATTCAAATATATTTAACTCTTGTATAATAGTTGACGGAATTGTTACGTGGGACAACGGAAATATTGACATAGCACCAGAAACAATGTACAAAGAAAGTTATAAATATGAAAGATTAGAAGCATTCTAGCAAAGGACTAAAACATGAATATAGCATTAGTTGGCTATGGTAAAATGGGTCATATTATTGAGAATATCGCAAAGCAAAAAGGCTACTCTGTTGTTGCAACTATCGATAGCTTTGCACAAGATGCAACACACAAGGCTTCAAACAATGAAGAACTTGCAGAGGCCATAAAAAATATAAATCCTGATGTTATTATTGAGTTCACTCATCCCGATAGTGTATTAAGCAATATGAAAGCATTTTTGCCTCTTGGCATCCCCGTAGTTGTGGGAACAACAGGATGGGCAAAGCATCTAAGTGAAGTTGAAAACCTTGCAAAGACTCATAACTCGGCCCTCTTTTATTCTTCTAATTATTCTATTGGTGTAAACATGTTTTATAAAATAGTGGAAGAAGCTTCAAAGCTCATGTCAAACTACGAAGAATATGACGTAGCACTTTGGGAAGCTCATCACACTCAAAAAGCAGACTCGCCTTCTGGTACCGCACTCGATTTAGCAAAAGCTGTAATGCGTGGGAACACAAAGAAAACAGAAACCGTTATCGATGCTTTTCACACAAAACCACAAGCTCACCAGCTACATGTTTCAAGCACTCGAATTGGTTCTGTTCCAGGTACGCATACTGTTTTCTTTGATTCAATGGCAGATACAATCGAGCTTACACATACAGCTCGAAACCGAGAAGGCTTTGCGCTCGGGGCAGTACTTGCAGCGGCATGGCTTTTTGAAGGACTTGAAAAAGGGACTCTTTCAAAGGGAAGTCTTTACACTATGAATAGTATGCTTGGCTAATGACAGCCCTTTCTTTTCCTTCGCAATATAACTGCCTCGTGGTTCTTGGACCAACAGCAGTTGGCAAAACCGCCCTTGCAGTAAAACTTGCAGAACATTTTAATGCAGAAATTTTATCAGCAGATTCGAGGCAAGTGTATAAAGGTTTGAATATTGGATCTGGAAAAGATTTGAACGAGTATACCGTCCCCTATCATTTAATTGACATTACAGATTTATCGCATGAATACTCGGTGTATGACTACCAAAGTGATTTTCATAAAGCCTTTACAGATATAGCACAAAGAAATATTTTGCCAATAGTTGCTGGTGGAACAGGCATGTACTTAGACGCAATTATTCGTGGTTATAATTTGGTAAAAGTACCCACAAACGAAAGTCTTAGAGAAAGCCTTTTGGGTAAAACTATGGGAGAACTTGCGTCAATTCTTATAAGTTTAAAAGAAAAGGTGGGAAAAGAAGTTCACAATGATACCGATTTAACCGAACACCACCGGCTTTTACGCGCTATAGAAATTGAAACCTTTGAGCAAGAGGGAAACAAAGTAGAACTGCAGACAATGGAAAAGAAGGTTAAAGTAAACCCACTTATTATTGGTACAACCTTTCCCCGCGATATGCTTCGCTCAAATATAAAAAAACGACTTTTATCACGTTTGGATGAAGGGATGATAGAAGAAGTTGAAGCTCTTCATAACGACTATTCATGGGAGCGATTGGAACGATTGGGTCTTGAATACCGTTTTATTTCAGAATTTTTACAAGGTAAAATTACAACAAGACAAGAAATGACCGATAAACTCTATATTGCTATAGGGCAGTTTGCAAAGCGCCAAGAAACATGGTATCGTGGCATGCAAAAAAAAGGTGTAGAAATACACTGGCTTCCCCACGATGGCTCAAAGAAAGATTGTGAAAAGCTTGCCCGGTTTGAATACGCCCTCGAAATAATTCAACACGTATGAAAGATGTTATAGCAATTTATAATTCCAAAAACTCTTTTTTTGTTAATAAAACAAATCTTATGGCAACGGTAGAGCCTCTCATTCGAAATATTGACATAGCAATTGTTATTCCTGCTTGCAATGAATACCCAACGCTTTTTGATACACTTAATTCACTTTTTCATTCTTATGGGAAAGTAGGCGAAGGCGAAAAAACTCTATGTGCCTTGGGCATTGTAGTAGTGGTGAACAATAAAAAATCTTCTTCAATCGACGTAAAAGAAAACAATCGTCAACTGCTTAAAAGTCTTTCAAATTTTCATCTTCCAAATTGTCCAATAATCACCATAGACCTTACAAGAGAAGGGTTTGAACTTCCAGAAAAACAAGGAGTTGGGTATTGCAGAAAATATGGCATGGATTTTGCGCTTTTGTGCAATGCTACCGTAATTGCATGTATGGATGCAGACACTCTCGTAAGTGAAAACTATGTAAAAGAACTTTTTACCTTTTATGAAAGATGCATGGGAGCTCGCATAGAAAAAAATCCTATACCTGTAGGCGCCGTAACGCAGTTTGATCATCAACAAAATGCTGATAAAAAAGCAGAAGAAATTTCGCGTGAGTATGAACGCTATATGCGCTCCCACAGTAAAAAGCTAAAAAAAGCAGGTACACCCTTTTGGCTATGGGCCTTAGGTCCAACAATAGTTTGCTCTAGTTATGGATATGCAGGAAGCGCGGGGATGAACAAAAGGATTGCTGGTGAAGACTTTTATTTTTTACAATCACTTGTAAAGCTTCACATACAGCAACAAAATAATGGCTTTTCACAGGATGACATTAAAAAGGCGTTGGATTTTCCTATTCTAAATTGCACGGTTTGCCCTCAGTCAAGGTACTCAGATAGGGTTCTTTTTGGTACTGGAAAAAAAATACAAGATGTAAAGCAGGGGAAGGATATTATTCAGTGCTATGATGACGCCTTATATGAAAGTCTTGAGTATTTTTTTAGGTTGTTCGTAGAAGCAAAAGGAAACCCAGGTTTGTTTTTTGAAAAAATAAAAAAAAATCTTCCCCTTATATGGCAGTTTTTACAAAGTGAAAACTTTTTTGCCATTTGGGAAGAATTGTACCGCCAAAATAATAAAAGTGATAAGCGCATTTATAGCTCATTTCATTCATGGTTTGACGGATTAAAGATTTTAAGACTTATTCACGCATTAGAACGCAAGAATAAAAGTTAAGCTACAACTACAGATGCGCTGATATTTTCCATTTTTTTCAAATAGCCAGTTCTAACACAACTTTCAAAAAGTTCTCTTTCAATAAAGTCTGTTGCTACTTTTTGGTAACCGTCAAATTCTCTTGTAATGCGTACTACAAACCCATCTTCAGTTTCTTTTTCGATAGTCAAATAATCGCAAGGATTATGGCTTTTAATAGAATAACAACTCATTTTTTTTCTCCCGTTATTTGAAGTTATTATGCAATAATTGCTATACTTAATTATCGGGATATTAAAAAAAAATATTAGAAAAAAGGCTTATTTATGGTATAATGGCTTATGCGCTTTACAGACTCCCACATCCATATAAAACAAATTCCTAATTGGGCGCCATTAGAACAGGAAGGGCACATCTCACCAGTTTGTGCTTGTGCGCATAGCCCAGAAGAGTGGCAGGAGTTGGCTGCTTTTTCAAAATATAAGAGAGATTCCATTATCCTTTCATTTGGCATTCACCCGCAATTTCCCCAAGTTTCGTTTATAGAAAAGCTTGAAAGCATTTTACGAAATGGGAGCAAGGATGAAAAGTGTGACTGCATTGGAGAAGCAGGATTTGACCTTTTTAATGATGAATACAAACAAACAATAAACGCTCAAATAAAGGTATGGAATGCACAACTTGAATTATGTGAAAAGTATAATTTGCCACTCATTGTTCACTGCCGCCATGCCCTCGATAAAATATTTGCAGATGCAAAAAAGTTATCAAAAATTCGCTCAGTAATTTTCCACTCATTTCCAGGATCTCCATTAGAAGCTCAATCTTTATTAAGAAGAAATATAAATGCTTTTTTTTCTTTTGGAAAGCCTATTTTAAATCGCAATAAAAGAGCTATAAAATGCGTAGAAGAATTACCAATTGAATGCATTTTGGCAGAAACGGATGCACCTTTTCAAACCTTACGAGGGGAAGAATTTACTCCTGCAAGTGATATTATAAAAGTGTATGCAAAAATTGCAGCTCTAAGAAATATAGATATAGAGGTAATTTGCAGCTCTTTAGAGAAAAATTTTTACAAAGCTTTTAGGGCTTAGTTTTCTAAAATAATTTCTATCAGAACTGGGTTGTGATCTGAATGTGCAAAACCTTCATCTAAGGTTTTCACATTTTCAACAGTAATATTTGGAGAAACTATAAACCCGTCAATAACATAATGTACCCAAGAGTCTTTTTGCTGTTTATCATAGGGTGCATGCAGGGATCTCCCAGTAGGGGTGCTATCATCAAATACGTATTGCCATTCTGGAGAAGGGAGGCTTTCTTGCGTAAGATTTCCAGGACTCCAATAATTTTCATCTTGAGGATACTTTGTTTTATCAACGGTTGGAAACCATTGGTTAAAGTCGCCACCAGCAATAACATAGTTACCTTTTTCATATTCATTTTGTAGCGTTTCCATAAGAAGTTCTGTTTGAGCTCTTTGGCCTTCTCCGTCATCATAGGCTTCTAAGTGAAGATTTATTAAAACAAGCTCTTTTCCATGTTCACTGAGGGAAACCCTTGAAAGAAGCAAACAACGCTTCATGTTTACAGTTCGAACAGGCCACGTAAAGGGTACTGGCAGAGAAATCCGTTGTGAGTTTTCAAGAGCATGCATTGAGAAGGTGCCTATTCCAGCTTCTACCTTTCCAATTGTTGGAAGGGGAAAGGGAACATATGAAGCTTTAAAATTGTACGCATAGGCAGAGCCCATGTGGGTGTTTGTGCTTAAATAGTCACGCTGATTTATAAAATACGACCTCTTTGAATCTTCATCTATTTCTTGAAAAAGCCAAAAGTCTACAGGATTTTGCTGGATAAATTCAGAGATTCCTGTGAGGTTATTTTCAACAATTTCGATACTATCGGGGCGAACCTTTTCTCCGCCATCAAGAAAAAAGTCTTCACTTTCACTTAGTGACGCATAGCCAATATTCCATGTAATGATGCTTATAGGCTCTTTTGCGCTAACTTTTTGGCTTAATATACCTTGCTCAAGCAAAGTACCTTGGAGCTTGCTATATGCTGCTATCTCAGTTGGTTTTGGCCGATACTCAGTAACTGTTAGGATGCCCAGTAAAATAAATACAACTAATACAATATCAATTGCTAAAAAAAGAAAACGTCGAACAGATTTTTTCATGCCTAAATTGTAACATATTCTTATAAAATAAGCAAATAGTATTTGACAAGATGACTCTATTATGGTATCTTTTAAAGTGAATTAATCTATAATTTTGGAGGACAATGATGAATTTACCGTTAATTATTGCTCTCCCCTTTGTTGGAATAATTCTTGGATGGACTATTCGCTGGCTTTATGCCAGATTTCAATTATCTGCCTCAGAACAATTGGCAGAACGTGTAAAAAGAGATGCTATTAAAGAAGCTGAGGCACAAAAAAAAGAAATTTTACTAGAAGCGAAAGAACAACTCATTCGGGAGCGCAATCAACAAGAGCGGGAGAATAGAGAGTGGCGTGCGGAATTACAACGCATGGAAAGAAAAAATGCGCAAAAAGAAGAATCTCTTGATACAAGGGCACAAGGATATGATAAGCTAGAGCAAAAATATTCTGAAAAAGAACAAGACCTTGAGAAAAAAGCGGAACTACTTTCAAAAGAAGAAGAGCGCTATAGAAAAGAGCTTGAGCGAATTTCTGGGTTAACTGCAAATGAAGCAAAAAATCTTATTATTGCAAATCTTGAAAATGAAGCAAAGCGTGATGCTCAAGCCCTATTAAATAAAATAGAGCAAGAAGCTCAAGTTGCTTCAGAAAAAAAAGCTCGCGAACTTCTTGTTTCAATTATTCAAAGGATTGCTACAGAAGTAACAGGTGATATTACGGTTTCAACAGTATCACTTCCTAGCGACGAAATGAAGGGTAGAATTATTGGCCGAGAAGGGCGAAATATTCGAGCACTTGAGACATTAACAGGTGTCGATGTAATTATTGATGACACCCCAGAAGCTGTTGTTATTTCTTGCTTTGATCCAGTGAGAAAAGAAATTGCAAAGAGTTCGCTTGAGAGACTTATTACTGACGGGCGAATCCACCCTGCACGAATAGAAGAGATTGTGCAAAAGGTTACGCACGAAACGCAGCAAAAAATATATGAAGAAGGCGAAAAAGTACTCTTTGACCTTGGAATCCATAATATGAACCAAGAAGGTGTTCGTGCTTTAGGACGTCTTTACTTTAGAACAAGTTACGGACAAAATGTACTATACCACTCAAAAGAAGTTGCTACTATTGCAAGTCTTATTGCTGGTGAAGTTGGTTTGGACAAGGATATTGCAAAGCGTGCTGCTTTATTGCATGACATTGGGAAAGGGGCTGAAACAGACTCTGATCAAAACCATGCGGAAATCGGTATGGAAATGGCACGAAAAATGGGTGAAGATGCACGCATTATAAATGCTATAGGAGCTCACCATAATGATATTGAGCAAGAAACAATAGAGGCAATTATTGTTCAAATAGCAGATGCAATTTCTGCTGCACGCCCAGGGGCTAGACGTGAAACAATCGATAATTATGTCAAACGTCTTGAAAACCTTGAAAATATTGCAGAGAGTTTTGATGGTGTTGAAAAGGCATTTGCTATTCAAGCAGGTAGAGAGCTTAGAGTTCTTGTAAATGCAGATAAAATTCCTGACAACGATGTAAAGGAAATGGCTAGAACAATTGCAAAGCAAATTGAAAATGATCTTCAATATCCGGGTAGAATTAAGGTAACAATGATTAGAGAAACTCGAATCATTGAGTATGCTCGCTAAAGTCAAAAAAAGTTCCTCGCTATGAGGAACTTTTTTTTATCCTAATGGTCTGGGTAAGTTTCCAGTAGGTGAGCAGTAAGTAAGTCATTTACAGTTTGCCGTGTTTGAAGTGTTTCTTTAGCACATGCTAAGCCGTATTGGATACATCTTTTAATAGGCTTTTTTGTTACATATCCCATTAAAAATCCTGAGGCAAAAGCATCTCCTGCTCCAATGGTATCTGCTATAGTAGGTGGCACATAAGGTTTTTCATTCCATGTTTCTCCATCAATATGAACCATAACTCCTTGTTCACCAAAAGTAATAATAAATTTTGAAAATCCCAATTTTTTGAATTTTTCTGCAGTTGTCACATCTGGGATGGCTTCTTCACCTAAAAGGCTTGCTGCTTCAAATTCATTACAGCCATATAGGTCAACAAGGTGTGCATAGGGAAGAACTTTTCTTGCAATATCGGGAGCTGTTGCATTTTGAAAAACAAAAATCCCCTTATTTTTTTTTAACTCATAGAAATCCTTAAAGGCATCTTCATTAATGTTTGAGTCTATGGTAAATACATTTATTTTATTATTAATAATAAAATTTTTTACTTCATCATCAAGGGTAATTTCATCCAAAATATCGGTACAGTACACGCAAGACGCAGGTTTTCCCGAGCTGGCCATTATAGAAAAAAGGGCCGTTTTTTTTGTTTCACTTTTTCTTAAAAGCGTTGTATCAACGCCCTTACTGCTGAGCTCATTGTGAAGATATTCACCAAAAATGTCTTTTCCAATAACTGAGCACATTGCCGTTTCTAATCCTAAGTTTTTAAGATTTAAAGCCATCCCACGGCCAACCCCGCCTGGTACAAGTTCTACTACCCCATCGCGATATGCCTCTGTTCCGTCATCCTCGTAGCTAAAGGCTTTTATATCAACCGACACATTTCCAATACTTAAAATTTTACTACACATGTATCAACTATACAATGCCTTTAATGACCTGTCAATATTAAAAGATGTTTTCTTTTTCCACCTTGCAAAATTAACTAACATTTGCTATTATTATGTATTACATATTCAGGAGTTTTTAATGTCCACCCCATTACAAAGTTATTTACAGTCGGTATCGCCAGAAAAGCAAAACGCTCAAATGATTGCCTATGTGGCAAATCTACAATTAACGGCCGAAGTTAACCCTTCAATTGCTTCTTCTGTTGTGGCAGAGCTAGAAGCGCAACGTTCGCACCTAAAACTTATAGCAAGTGAAAACTACTGTTCTATAAATACTCAAGTTACCATGGGGAACCTTTTAACTGATAAATATGCTGAGGGATACCCAGCTCATCGCTATTATGGTGGGTGTGATAATATAGACGATATAGAAACGGCAGCTGTTGAAGAAGCAAAGCTTCTTTTTGGGGCAGAACATGCTTATGTGCAGCCGCACTCTGGTGCAGATGCAAACCTTGTTGCTTACTGGGCAATATTAAATAATCGCATTGAAATGCCAGCTTTGGAAGAGTTGGGTGAAACGAATGTTTCAAACCTTAGTGCAGAGCAGTGGGCAGCATTGCGTGCAAAGCTCGGGCATCAAAAAATGCTTGCGCTTGATTATTATTCAGGTGGTCACTTAACGCATGGTTATAGACAAAACGTATCTTCTAGAATGTTTGATGCGTATTCATACACAGTAAGTAAAGATACAGGCCTTTTAGACTATGATGAAATAGAACGGCTAGCAATGGAAATTAAGCCAGCGTTACTATTAGCAGGATATTCTGCCTATCCTAGGGCAATAAACTGTAAGAGATTTAAAGAAATTGCAGAAAAATGCGGGGCAGTATTTATGGTAGACATGGCTCACTTTGCAGGTCTTGTTGCAGGTAAAGTGTTTACTGGTGATGAAGACCCCGTAAAATGGGCAGATATAGTTACAACAACAACGCATAAAACTCTCAGGGGCCCTCGTGGAGCATTGGTTCTTTGCAAAGAAGCCTTTGCCGAAAGTGTAAACAAAGGATGTCCGCTTGTTTTAGGTGGACCCTTACCGCATGTAATGGCAGCAAAAGCTATTGCTTTTAAGGAAGCTCGAAGCAAGGATTTTGAAACTTATGCCCTTAAGGTGCAAGAAAACGCAAAATGCTTAGCACAAGAATGTAGTAAGCTTGGTATGAAGCTACAAACGGGTGGAACAGACAACCACCTTATGCTTATAGATGTTACAACATACGGACTAACTGGACGACAAGCTGAAAATGCTCTTTTTGACTGTGGTGTTACGCTTAATAGAAATTCACTTCCCTTTGACCCGAATGGAGCATGGTGGACAAGCGGTATTAGAGTTGGAACCCCTGCAACAACAACGCTTGGCATGGGAAAAGCAGAAATGGCAGAAATTGCCTCAATTATAGATACAGCACTCAAGGGAACAAAACCAGGACTTACAAAAGATGGAAAACCTGCAAAAGGAAAAATTGACCTTGATATGAATGTTCAATCTGAGGTAAAAAAACGTGTAGCAAATTTACTTGAAAAATTTGTTCTTTACCCAGAACTAGATTTAGATTTCTTAAAAAAGCATTTTTCAAAATAAAAGGAGACATTTATGAAAACGCCTGAAGAATATGCAGAAATTGCAGTACAGAACTTTGAAAGTGGCATTAACTGTTCACAAGCAGTATTGTGCGCATTTGCAGATGATATTGGAATGGACAGAAGCATGGCTGCAAAAATTACATCCTCTTTTGGAGGGGGTATGGCACATGGAGATTTTTGTGGAGCACTAACAGGAGCTTTTGTTGCGAGTGGCTTTGCATTTGGTTTTGACGAAAAAATGGCAAAAGAGCGGGGTGATATAGCATCTCTAAAGGAAGCCCAAAATTTACGCACCCAAAAACTTACAAAGCAGTTTACTGATAAGCACAAGTCATATCTTTGTAAAGATTTGTTAAAGCAAGCAGGCCTTATTAATAGGCGTGGTTTTTGTAAAAAACTAGTTGCAGAGTCTGCCGAAAACTTTGCGCGAATGTTACAAGAAGAAAATAAGTAAGCTATAAAAAAAGCAGTGAAAAATCACTGCTTTTTTGTTTTATACCTTAGTTACCCACAAACCGTGTAAGTTACAGTATTCAAAAACTTCTATAACCTTATCGTCATCGGTTAAAGCAAAGGTTACTTCAGGTGTATCACCTGGTTTTAACCCTTTTCTCTGTCCACCTTTTTCGGTATGTAAGTATACCCAAGGGATGTAGTGTGCGTCTTCCATCGGGTGAGGAACTGATCCAACTGCAACAGTTACTAAGTTTCCATTAACAGTTACAACAGGCACGTGTTTTTCTTGTGCAGCGTCTACAGAATTAGGAACAAGTTCGTTCATTTTTTCGCCACAGCACATCATTGGAACTCCTGCGTCCTTGATTGTACCAACAAGATTGCCACAGTGCTTACAAATAAAAAATTTAATGCTATACATTTAAAGCCTCCATAAAAATCATTATATCACAAAAAAAGACATGTGTGGAATTTTTTTTATAAAAAATCCAATTTTTTTCAATCTTACGTGATGATGTCACAATATCCATTTGATAAATTTACTCATTTATGAAGTATAAAGGCTCATATTCTTAGCTGCTTTGTGTGTTGTGAGAGCCCCACTTGATAAAAAAATCACTATATGATATAGTAAATTTCTCTTGAATTCATTTGGAGTTTATGATATGATTACGAACATAATTATTGTTATTGCAGTAGTACTGTTAGTTGGTCTAGCAGTGTATATACAAATACGAAAGGCAAAAAAAGGTTCTTCATCGTGCGGTTGCGATAGGGGATGCTGCTCTCCTAAGAGTGCTCCCGAAAAATCTTTTTCTAGTGATGCAAAAAAACTTGTACTAACTATTGAAGGAATGCATTGCGAACATTGCCAAAAAAGCGTATCAGAGGCACTTAATTCCCTCGATGGGGTTTCTGCCACGGTTGATTTAAAAAACAACTGTGCAAACGTAGAACTTTCCAAAGATGTGCCCGAGGCCGATTTAAAAGAGGCTGTATCATGCAAAGGCTTTGATGTTACTGCTGTTAAAACTGTTTAGTATTTTGAACAGTTAA
>CAYJLT010000040.1:3208-14431 GCA_964371295.1 uncultured Treponemataceae bacterium | reverse complement strand
GACTTCTATTTGAAAAATTTGGCTTAGGCTCTATTTGCATTTCAACATTATACTGCTTCCCGTCTTCCCCTGTTACCAAAATATCAAGTTCTGGTGTTTTCATCCATGTTGTGTCGCCTAAGACTACAGGGTTTTTTAGTACTATTTTACTTACTGGACTAAACCCTGAGTCTTTTAACACCGCATTAATTAAGTCGAGCAGTATCACTTTAGAACTTTCTTTTCCAAATACCGCTTTGAACACAATGTCATTTTTTAAGTCTACTTTAAAAGTATACTCTTGTTTGTCTTTTTTTTCAAGTTCTGTTTTCATAGAATTCCTCCAAAAAAAATTTGGTATAATCAATTGATATATATAGTTATAGTAATTTATTTGCACTTTTATACACATTTTGGAGATTTTTTTGAAAAAAAACGACTTTTCCTGTCATTGCTTGAGTCCTTCGACTTCGCTCAGGATAAACTCCGTCGAAGGATCTTTTTGAGAAAGAAAAGTAGTAGGGGTTTATTGCAATAAACCCCTACTACGCTCTTGCATTTTAGTTTGTGTTT
Organism: uncultured Treponemataceae bacterium; assembly: GCA_964371295.1. Classification (GTDB taxonomy): domain Bacteria; phylum Spirochaetota; class Spirochaetia; order Treponematales; family Treponemataceae; genus CAYJFX01. The sequence goes on along the minus strand of CAYJLT010000040.1, from coordinate 13,879 downwards.
TTTTGCATTTTTTTTTCGAATTTTTGGGGGTTGGAGTGTTTTTTGACTTACGGGTGCGGGCACAGATTATGGGAGATTCTTCACGGGTGTAGATATAGGGTAAAAATCAGAATGACAGAGGTGGTGTAGATATAGGGTAGAAATCAGAATGACAGGGGCGGTTCGTAGCAGCAACCTGTGTGTTGGCTGCTACATTAGAAAAAAAAGTTTTCATAACATCCGACTGTAATATTAATTAATAATTGTTAATTATCTAATCCGCCCAGCTACCAGTTCGAATTTCATTACAAATGCGCTCCCAGCTTTCATGCCGGTCTGCGCTTATAGAGCCGTTTTCTAAACCTTCAAGAATTTTGCATCCTTTTTCATGGGTGTGAGAGCACGACATTCCAAAGGCGCACTGCCCTACATAATCTTTCATTTCTCTAAAATAAAGAGCAAGGTCATCTGCTTGAATATCATTTAAAACAAAACGTCTTACACCTGGCGTGTCAATGACAGTAGTCTTTACACCATGCCTTCCGCCAGTTAACGCTTCATTTATTTCTAAATGAAGGAGCACTCCTTTTGTTGTTGTATGGGTTCCACGTCCATATTTTTCAGATAATCCACCTACACGCAAAACAAAAGAAGAGTCTAAAGAATTTATGATGCTCGATTTTCCCACCCCAGACTGCCCTACAAAGGCACAAAGCTTTCCTTCCATAAGCTCGGCTAGCTGCTCAAAACCCTCATGTGTTTTAGCCGAAACGCCTAATACCGTATATCCGAGCGATTCCCAGTTTTCTAAACGCTTTTTTATTTCGTTGTTATGTATTTCAGATAGGTCACATTTATTACAAATTATTACAGGCTCAATGCCTGCTTGCTCTGCTTGCGCAAGAGCCCTGTCAATAAAGCGCGGGCGAAAGGGCGGCTCATCAGGAGTGGTAACGCAGAGCAAGAGGTCTACATTTGCAACCAAAAGCTGTGGCAGCCTTCCTTTTACATTGTAGCGAACAAAGTAGTTTTTTCGCTCTACCAATGAAAGAATTTGACCTTCCTTTTCTGAGTGTATATCTTTTTCTATTTCCACATAGTCACCTGGGCAAAGAGGATTGTAGAAGTTTCCTGCTTCTTTTAACTTTTTCCCTTTTAGAGAACACAGTCTTGTTACGCCATCATCGCATTCAACTTCAAATACATTATTTGACCCACTGATTATTATTCCTTGCATACACTCCAGTTTCGCTTAAAAGCTATCTTCTGTCAAGTGACAAAATGAGAAGAAATTTAAGATTTGTTTATTATTATTTTTATCGGGACATTATATGTCGCACTACTGATTGTATACTACATTTATAAAACAATAAGTGAGGTTTACATGATTAACAACAAAAAAACACAACACCAATTTGTGGGCGACATTCTTTTTTATAGGGATTTTATTCAAACCCCCTCTTGGAGGTCAATTCGATTTAAAGCGTCGTTTATTTCGGCTCTTTTTATTAGTCTTGGCATTCTACTGCCATTCTTTTTAGGATTCTTTATTTCTTTAAAACAAGAGCCCTCTCAACATCTTTTCCAGTATTATCTCTTTGTTACCGTAATGAGTATAATTGTATGCCTTCCATTGAGCGTCTTTTTTATTCGCCTTGGGTTGAACCTTTACACAAAGATTACTAAGAAAAATCTAAAACGCTACGGATTTTAGAAAATACCAATTGCCCTAAAAAAAGCTGTAAACGCAAAAAGGGTTATGGCGGAAAAAACAGATGTCCACACAACCACTTGTCGGGCTAAGTCTCCGTCGTTACCCATGCTTTGCGCCATTACAGCACTGCTTACTGCTGTGGGAGCTGCAAAAAGCCCAAAAAGAGCTGCATACTCTATGGCACCGTAGTGGGGATTAAAAACAGGGAGAAGAGCTAACCCAATTGCAGGAATAACTATCAAACGGGCAATTACAACTTGAAGAATTTGGGGCCACAGCCTTTTTACAGCAGAAAAAGAAAATTCCCCTCCCAACACAACAAGCGCTAAAGGGGTGGCCATTTTTGACAAGCTTTCTATTGTTGAAAAAAGAAAACGAAACTCTGAATTTTTTAATCTCCACTCACCTACAAAGGGGCGTATTCCAAGCGCTATTAAGCCTGCAAGCGCGCCCAAAATAAGGGGATTTGTTACAATTTTTTTTGTCATACTGGCAAAGGAGTTCCAAAATGTCCCTTTCTTTTCTTGTAGGGGTAAAAAAACTGACAGAGAAATAACTGCTAAAATATTATAAAAAGGTACCATAAAGGCGGCAAGAACAGAGGCTGTTTCTTGAGCTGGCTCACCTGCAATGCTAAAGGCAAGGGGAAGTCCTATTACAATATAATTTGACCTAAAAAACCCTTGTAAAACGACTCCTCGTTGCAAGTCTTCTTTTATAAAAATTTTAACAAAAATAAGCCCTACAAAAAATAATAATAGAGTCACGGTGCCTGCATAGAGAATGATATCCCACGGTATGTTTTCAAGATGGTCAATATTATAAATATTTATAAAGAGTAAAACAGGAAGGCACACTTTAAAAACAAAGGAGTTTGCAACACTCAAAAAGTCCTTCGAGAAAAAATTAATTGTTTTTAATCCAAAGCCAAGCAGTGCTAGTAGAATTATGGGTAATATTGCATTTAGAGAAAATAAAAAAGCATCCATAGCTACATAGTATACACTAAAAAAAATAAAATCAAGTCACTTTTTATTGTTTGTGGGGCATTATATGTCCCACAGCCTGTTATATACTTACTATTATGAATAGAAATCATATAGAAATTTTACATAAAAACCCTCTTTTTTCGGTGCATATTGTGAGTAAAGATTGTACGCAGTATTCTTGGGATTTTATTCTTACAAAAGAAAATCATATTGTACTCGCAAGCAAAAGCATTTTACAAAATAAAAACCCATCAAAAAAAATATATAAAGCGTCCTCTTTGCGCTCTAAACCAGATTTTACAATAGAAACTGATTTCACACTCCCCTGCAAAGAGTACGCATACCTCCCAAGGCAGTTTTTTGTCTCTTCTCGCATTGAAGCGCGTCATTGCCTAAAGCGCCCGTCTCACCGCATTGTCTCGTGGTTTTCTCGAATAGCACCTCTATTGCTTTCCATCGAGAAAAACGATAGCCTTTTAGCTGCTGAAATTTTTCATAAAAATGCAAGTATATTTATGCAATACCCATCTGTAACAATAAAACTATTAGAAAATATTTCTGTAGAAGGTTTATTTAGTTGGATATGGGGACGCTTTGATGAAAAGGCTATGAGTGACTTGAAAGATATTTTTGACGGTAAATGCATTAAAAATGTTGATACATGGGATGTAGCAGAAGCTTTTTTTACCTCTGCTAGAAGGAGACTTGCCCTCGAACAAAAGAAAGCAGAATCCATAGAAGACTGTATGATTCGATATTTTAAATCTAACAAAGGAACAAGAGTTACGCTTGGAATTGTTGGGAGCAAACACTATAAATTAATTGAAAAGAACTTATATCTTGCGCAAGAAACAAAAAAAGATCCAAGTGTTATTTTTTCAAATGCACAAACAACCATACAAGTAGATAGCTCTAATGAATATGATAAAAATGCTTTGGCCGTTTTTTTTGAGAATTCTCTTTCTGGATATATAAGAAAAACAGGTGCTTCGCTTCTTAGAAAAGCACTACCCCATAAATGTTTTTTTTCATCGCGTCTGGCAAGACTTGGATACAGCCAAGGAGGAGCTACAGGTATTGTTGTTGAAGTTGTGGTTTAATTACGCAACAGTTTGTTCTTGACGCGTTTTTTTTACATACTCTAACACGTATTTTACATACACCGGATCTTCTTGAGTGATGTGCTCTAAACATCCCACCGACTACCCAAAATATTTTTTTTTTGCTATATTAAAGGTATGAAAAAAATACTAGCACCATTAGCACTCATAATACTAATGAGCACAATGGCTTGTACAAAGCAAGCTGACCCCATTACCAGTGATACGCGAATAGCCCTCGGAACAGTATGCACCATTAGCTTATATGAAAAAGGAACGCAAGACCTATACGATGAACTTTTTTTGCGCCTGAATGAAATAGAACAATTGATGAGCCCCAATATTATTGATTCTGAACTATCAAAAGCAAATGATTTTGCAGGCTTTGAAAAAGGAAGTATTTCAGCAGATACATATACTGTTTTAGAAAAGTCGCTTGAATATGCTCGCTTAACCGATGGAGCCTTTAATCCAGCAATTGGGCCCTTGGTAAATTTATGGGCTATAGGTACCGATGCGGCAAGAGTGCCAAGCCAAGAAGAAATTGAAAAGGCGGTGCTACTTTCTCAATGGGAAAAGGTTCTTCTTACTAAAGAACAAAATGACTACTTTGTGTTTCTTGAAGAAGAAGGAATGGCTCTTGATTTAGGCGGGATAGCAAAGGGATATGCCGCAGATGAATTAGTAGAAATATTACATGAGAACAACATTTATAGCGCAATAATTGACTTAGGCGGCAACATTTATGCTCTTGGCGAAAAGGAAAATGGCGATGCGTGGAAAGTGGGCATAAAAAACCCTTTTGATTCTACAGGAAGCCCCGCAGTTCGAGTAGACTTAAAAAACCAAAGTGTAGTAACATCTGGAGTGTATGAGCGCTTTTTTGAGCAATATGGCGTTCGCTATCACCATCTTTTAGACTCAAAAACTGGTTATCCAGTAAATAATGGTTTAATGTCGGTAACTATCGTTACAGAGTCTTCTATGCTTGCAGATGTTTTGTCAACAGCTGTTTTTGTTTTAGGAAAAGAAAAAGGGCTAGCTCTTTTAGAATCTTTAGGTGAAAATGGATTTTGCATTACTGCAGAAAAAGAGATTTTAGCTACGCAGGAACTACAAGGCAATCTTTTTGTTTTAGATGAGAGCTTTTCATTGGTGGAATACTAAAACAGAACAGCACCCTTTTGAATAAAAAAAATCGGCCGCAATCGGCCGATTTTTTTACACTGTGAACACTGCCTCTCAGCAATGCGAAGATTCCTTACCTTTCTTCAAAGTTTTCTTTACTTACAAAAAATGAAGACCCTTCTGTTGGGTATTGCTTTCGCAAGGTTTCAATTATTCTAAACAAAATATCTACATCTTTTTCTTCACAGTAAAGAATAAACTGTGTGTTAAGTTGTGGCCAGATAGCGTCTCCTTGCTTTGGAACAGAGTTCCCCCGACCGTGTATGCCGCTTATCTTTGTAAAGCCCTTACCAACATTTTTTTCATCACAATAATTGATAAAATCTTCTTCTATTGATTGGCTTAGTACTATTTCTACTCGCTTCATGCTTCACCTCTTTGCAGTTTTTCTTCTTTAAGCCGTGCAAGATGCAGTTTCATTTTTTCTTCTTTTCTCATCGCTCTTTTTGCAGCCCGTCTTTCACGCCTTGTATTAAAAATAAAATATAAAACAGGCATTAAGAAAAGCGTCATAAGAGTCCCGAAACTCAAGCCGCCAAGAACCGTTTGACCAATGGGTTGTACCATTTCTGAGCCTTCCCCAGGAAAAAAGGCCATTGGAACAAGGGCAAGAACTGTTGTGAGCGTTGTCATAAGAATAGGTCGTAAACGACTTTTTGCCGCTTCAACGCATGCATCCTCTATACTTAACCCTCTTTTGCGCAAGAGGTTTATGTAGTCTACCAATACAATACCATTGTTTACAATAATACCAACTAGGATCAGTAGTCCTACCGCTGAAATAGTGTTTAACATTGCCCCAGTCATAAGATATACTGCTACAATACCTATAATTGAGAGTGGTATGGTAAAGATAACAATAAAAGGATCCATAAAGGACTCAAATTGGCTTGCCATTACTGAGAATACCAAAATGATAGCCATTAATATAATTACGGCTAAAATTTCAAGGTTTCTCATGAGCTCTGCTGCATCACCCCCGTAAGAAATTGAAACTCTATCATCGTAAGGAATATTTTGTTGTATAAGGTCTTCTACATTACGCTGTATTTCTGTAATTGAGCCACCTATAACAGGGTTTGCCGTTACGTGAATGGTTCTTGCTTGGTTTTCGCGGTTAATTGCCACAGGAGATGTTGAATCTTGCCATGATGCAAAACTAGAAAGCGGAATTCCAACTCCTTGAGAATTATTAATGGTGATTTGCTCAAGGTCGGTAATTTTTGCCTTATCATCATCTGAAAGACCCACAATAATATCTATGTCAGTTCCATCATCAGAGTACATACCTGCAAGCTGTCCATTAATATTTGCTCGAATTTCATTTGAAACACTAAAAATATTTAACCCTAAACTATATAGCTTATTTCTATCTACGGTAATATTAACTTCAGGAAGCCCATCTTCAAGGTCGCTTTTAGGCTCTGTTACTAAGTCTTTTCCTTTTTCATCTAATAGCATTACTATGTCGTCTGCAGTGGCTTTTAGAATGTCGAGATCGTCGCTCTTTACTATAATATCAACACCTCCCCCACTGGTACCACCAAAAGAGCTTGTTTCAGAAAATGAAAACTTTGCCCCAGGGAACATATCAAAATATGAGCGAATTTTTTCTTTTGCAGAAATATCATCATCCCAACCTTCTTGTCGGTCTGCAAACGGGAAAAGAACAATATCCATACTTGCACTATCTGTTGAGCCGCCAGTACCCATCATGCCGCCACCGCCGCCGACAGAAACAGTTGTTTTTTCAACACCCTCAAGCTCTTGAAGAGCAATTACTTCCATTTGCCGAATAATACTTTCGGTAACTTCGAGCCTTGTACCTTTTGGCATTTCAAGGTTTAATGTAACCGTTGTTGATGCTTCTGCAGGCATAAACTCAAATCCCACTACTGGAATAAGCGCAATGCTTGCAATAAAAAGGGCAATAATTGTTACAATTAATATTGCTTTTCGCTTAAGCACTTTTCTAACCGCTTGTGCATACACCGTGTCTAATCGCTCAAAGAGAGAACCTAAAGCTCTATCTACTTTTCCAATAAAACCAACACGCTGAAGCTCTGCTGCCCTTTCAAGTTTTAAGTATTTTGAAGCCAAAACAGGAACAAGCAAAACAGCAACAATTAAACTACAAAGCAGGGAGAATACAATAGTAAAAGTAAGCCCCGAAAACATCTGCCCAATTACTTCAAGCTCGGCTGAAAACATTATTAGTGGGAGGAATACACAAATGGTAGTTAATGTACTTGATACAATTGCACTCGTCATTTCTTGAGAACCTAAAATTGCTGCAACAGTTGCCTTTGCACCCCTTTCACGATAACTATAAATGTTTTCCAAAATAACAATTGAGTTGTCCACAAGCATACCAACCCCTAGAGCAAGGCCTGCAAGAGTCATGAGGTTAAGTGTTAAGCCCATAAAGTACATTATCCCTAGCGTTACTACAAGAGACACTGGAATAGTTATTGCGATAATTGCCGTACTTTTTATACTTCTCAAAAAGAAAAGCAAAACGAGAATAGCTAAAATTGCGCCTGAAATTGCAGAGCTAGACACTTGATCAATCGAGGTTTGTATGAGCTCTGTTGTATCCATCCCTACTTCTATTTGAATATCTAAAGGAAGAGCAGGTTTAATTTCTTCTATTTTTTCATACACTGCTTGTGCTGTTTGAAGAGAGTTTTTTCCACTTTGTTTTTGTATTGATAACAAAACCGATGGCTCTCCATTAAAGAAAGCTAAAGAGGTTTCATCTTGATACCCTTCATACACATCTGCAACATCTCTTAATAGAATTGTCCTAAGCTCTGGAATTGAAGTTCCTCCAGTATCGGTCATTTTATATGATATTACAGTGTTTTTTATGTCGTTAATGCTTTCATATTGTCCCGAAGTATTTATTGTATAATTTATATCACCCTCGGTAATTTGCCCTCCAGCACCATAAATATTTTGAGCCCCAATCATTTGAGCAATTTGTGTAATAGACAAACCATAGGCTTCTAGTCTATCCCGTGGAATATCTACGCGGATTACTTTTTCTCGACCGCCAATAATGTTTGCAGAGGCAACCCCATCAATCTGCTCCAAACTCGGTGCAATGGTATCTTCTGCATATTGGAGCAGTTCTTCTGGAGTTCTATTTCCTGTTAATACAAGAGACATTATAGGAATCATTGAAGGATCTGCTCTAAAAATCGTCGGAGAATCTGCCCCTTCTGGAAGGATGCCTTTTACAAACTCTATTCTGTCCCGTATTTCATTTATTGCCGTATCAAAGTTTGTTCCATACGTCAGTTCCATGATTACCATACTCGACCCAAACGAGCTTGTCGATGAAAACTCATTTAATCCTGTTATACCCGATATGGCAGACTCTATAAGCCTCGTCACCGAGCGCTCAACTTCTTCGGGACCCGCATTTTCATAATTAGTAATTATTGCCAAAAACGGAAGCTCTATATCTGGAAAAAGATCAATAGGCAAACGAAGTGCGGTATAAAACCCCAACGATGCCAATACAATAAACAGAATGAGAATGGTAGTCGGTTTATTGACTGCCACTTTTGAAATATTCATTATTCACCGCCTTCTTCTGTTTCAACAGAAACAACGGAAACCTTTGTACCGTCGTTAAGAAGTGTTTGTCCTCTCGTTACTACAAGGTCACCTTCTTGTAACCCTTCAATTATTTCCACCTTATCATCAACCCTGAGCCCAAGTGTTACTTTTTGTTGGAAAGCTGTTTCATCCTCTTTTACTATAAATGCAAATGCTTCATCATCTCTTATTATTAAAGAATGATAAGGTACAACAAAAACATTTTCTTTTTCTTCTGTAATAAGTTTCACGCGTGCATACATACCCGGCTTAATCTTTTCGCCCGTTACATCTTCAGGAACAAGTTTTACTGCCATTGTTCTTGTTGCAGCATCTAAAACAGGACTTACCTCTGTTATACTTGCCATAAAAACATCACTTGGCCATGCATCTAATGTGAGCTCTGCCTCTTGTCCTAATGCAACCCTAGACACAAATCGCTCTGCAACAGCTGCTTGCACTTCTAACATTCCTGTTGAACTAATTTTTCCAACTGACATGGAAGGGGCAACAGTACTACCAACTGACAAAGGAAAAGAACTTATTGTCCCTGCGGTAGGAGCCCTTAGTGGACTTGATTCATAAGTCATCCCCGGTCTCGATGGGTCTATATCTGCTAGAATTTGATTGCGCTCTACATAATCCCCTACTGAAACATAAATGCGTAATAGTTTTCCTGTAGAATCTGGGAGGATATCAACGCTAGAAGCAGCTACTACATCACCACCAAACTCAAGGTAGTCATCTAAAGAGGTGCTTGTTACTTGATATGCACTTACTGCAAAAACAACTTCCTCTTGTGCCTCATCATTTGCCCCACCCGGGCGACAAGAAATTGTAAAAATTACAACTGATAATAATAGAATTCCAAAAGGAATGATTTTTTTCGATTTTTTTAACATAAAACAGTTTCTCCTTAGTTTTCAAGTTTAGTGTTTATTGCATATTCCAAGTCTAAAAGACTTGAAAGATAATTGAATCTTTCGCTCATTTCACCAAGCTTTGCTTGATTAAGTTGAGTTTCTGCATCTCTAACATCCAATAATTCTGCCGCTCCTTGATTATACGCATCTACGGTCATATCATATGAGCGTTGTGCTAAAGAAATGCTTTGACTCGCGGCTTCTATTGCACTTTCGCTATATTGCAGGGTATCAATAAGGTTGTCTATTTCCATTTCTGCATTTTGTAAAATGGTTTCATATTGTAAGTCCATTTTTGCAATGTTATCTTTTAAATCTTTTGCTGATTGTCTGTTTGCAGAAAAAGGTAGCATATTGGTTAAATTCCATACGAGAGTTATACTCAAAGAGCCTCCGTCTACTGTATTATTGCTATCAAACCAATTTTCTTCCAAGTCCATAACAACAGGATTCCATCCCCAGCCAAGGGCAAGGGCCGGTGTATATGTTTGAAAATTTAGGGCTGAAAGCTGGATATCCATTAATTTTTTTGAGTTCTCAAAAGATTGAATATCGAGCCTATTATGAAGATAGTCATTCACTAATATTTCTGGGTCTAAATTTTCTATAAATTGCGGTGCAATTTCTCCTTCCAGCACTATATCGGTGCCAAGTGGAAGTCCAATAATAAATGCAAACAAATCAAGCTGTTGTGTTAAGCCTTGTTCAGATTTTAACACTGCAGGCTTTTGGTTTTCATAGGCAACTTGAGTTTGTAACAATGAAAGTTCAGGAATAAACCCATTGTTATAATTTATTTGTGCTTGGGCAACCCTTTCTTCTGCATTTAATAAACTTTGTTGTTGCAAGGCTAAGCTTTCCTGTTGCAATAAAAGTCCGTAAAACATTTTTCGAATATCACGCTCAGTTTGCTTTACACTTTGCTCCCATGTAATAAGCCCTGCTTCATAGTTTGCACGGGTAGCTTTAATGCCATCAATGAGAGCAAGACTTAAATTTAAGCTTACGTTAATTTGAGCGAGCACAGACCAATAATCGACTTCAGTTGGGTCGGGAGATGGTGTAGGTGCAAAGCCAGGAATGCCCAATGATCCAAGTATTGCATTTGTAGATGCACTTGGGTCATTATATTCATTGCTTCTGCTCGCTATTCCATTTGCCTGTACCGATGG
>CAYJLT010000040.1:0-3108 GCA_964371295.1 uncultured Treponemataceae bacterium | reverse complement strand
TTTTTACTCTGTCAAGCCTTTTATACCATTTTTCATTAAGGAATAATAGCTTCGAATTATATTATCTATGTGCTTCGGTGAAAAATTAAAAACTTGCCCCAGCTTAAAAGCTGAAACAGATAAAGAAAAAATCCATCCACCTATAATAAACCCATCAACAGGAAACCCAATAGAAGGAAATGGGTATTGTGCTTCCATTGCTTTTTTATGTTCCTTATCAATGTTATCAAAAAAGTCTTTTAAGAATTTTTCGGGTAAAAAGCCTTGCACCGAAAGCCTGTTGCAAACAGGAAGAAGGGTATTCCGGTGTGATAAATACTCCATTTGACTTCTCATATGCAAATAAATATATTCTGAAAATGTTTTTCCATGCTGTAAAGATGTGTGCATTGTTTGTATCATTAAAATAAGTTCTTCTTCTATGAGGCCTTTAATCATATCATCTTTATTTTTATAGTATGTGTATAAGCTACTTTTTGCCATACCGAGTTCACTCGCCATTTTTTCAACAGTTATCTCTGATAAAGCATAGTTTTCTAGCAAAGATGAAAGAGCTTGAAACATTTTTGTTTCTTGTGGAAAGTTTTTAGAGTCAACGCAGCAGACACCGTCAAGCTCTTCCATTCGCTCTTTTGATATATCCTCTAAGCTTTCCCAGCCGTTAACAAAAAAATTAACTAGTCCTGTTGAAAAAAGGTTTTCATTGCTTTCTATTGACAGCTTGCCGCCTAGGCGAAACATTCGTGCAAGTAAAAAAAACATTTCTGTTGTGCGTAAATAGAGTTTTTTTGCTAGGGTCTCTTTATTAAGATCATGAATAGAAAAAGGTTTTGTTTTTTTACCTATATTTCGCTTGCACATTTCTTTAACAAAAACAGGAATAAAGGCTTCACTACCAACAAGCGTATTGAGAAAAAAAAGGAGATAATCATTTTTTTTCATAAACCATTCTAAAAGCTTTGTTTCTCGTTCTTGAAATATGGAAATGTCTGTATCTGTTTGCTCTGGAAGAGTGTGAATAAAAGCACAAAAGTCATCAAAAAAGCGCTCTTTCATTGTTTCTTGCAAATCATCTTTGCTTTTGTAATATCTAAAAATACCAGGCTTTGCAATGCCTGCTTTTTTCGCAATATCGCTTAATGATACATTCTTTACACTTGCTTTAGCAGACAATTCAAAAGATGCTTGCAAAATGCGTTCTTTTGTGCTGAGATTTGAAAAATCAAGATGTTCTGTACCTTTCTGTATTGTGTTCATGTTGTTACCGAACATTCGGTACGTACCGAATGTTCGGTAACTCTAGCATTTAAAGCAGAACATGTCAATAGAATTTGAAAATTAATTAAGTGAATTTAAAATAAATTCACCAACTTTGCGATAGTTTTTTTTGCTCGACTTGCTTTGCACGGAGGGATAGCAGGTAAACACAAAAATATGCGTTTCATCATTTCTTTCCATTATGATTTCTATATCTAAATTTCCTGTTGTTTGGGCATAGTATGATACACCTACATTTTCTATTTTTCTACTATCTCTTGGTCCAAGAGAGTATACCTGTGCCTTTTTCTTTAAAACTTCAGTCTCTGCAATTTCTTTTTGATGCAGTTTTTCGCTATGAGAGGAATAAGAAAAAGAGGCAGTTATGATTTGTTTGATGTTAAGAAGGGAAAAAGTTTCTTTCATCTGCTTTGTCTCACTAATCTCTTTTCCAAAATACAACCGTTCTTCTCCTTGGCAGACCAAATGCAACGGCAGAAAATCATATCTGTCTTTTTCATTATTATTTGTACAAATCTCAATGCTTAAAACTTGACCACTTGTCAAAGATTTCATAAAAAGATTTTCTGTGTTTGTTATTTCGGCGCTTTCAGTAATAGAAGGCAAGACAGTAATACAGGAACTAAACAAAGAAGCCTTAATTTCGTTTTCTTTTCGTGCTGGTAAAACTTCCGTCATAAAAGGAAAAAGAAAATTCTTTTGCCAATCGGGAATAACAATTTCTTTTGGAACTTTCTCGCCACCACAATTGTCAGTATCGCTAATCGCAAGCACATTTAAGTGAAAACTGCTATCCGTATAATAGTACCCCTTTTGTTTAGCATCATATTTTAGCGGTGCTTTATATATTTGTCTAAGCTCTGCAATATCCGAAGCAATAGTACGTGGATCTATTTTCTTTTTGAATTCTTTTTCATAATCGATTGCAAGAGTTACGGTAGAAGGGAATGTATTTTCGCGAATCTTTTTATCAATAAATATTTTTCTCTTCACAGATGTTTTAAAAGCTTGCATATTTTTTCCTTAATTTCATTCTAAAATTTTTTAATTCATAATTCTAGTATGAAAATCATATTCATCTTATTGACTTTTTAATATTATCATGATAATATTTTTCTCGTTAAGAGGAGTAAAAAATGTCCATTCATACCAATCGTAATAACAATGAAGTACTACTTTGGAAAGAAAGAGCTCACTGGATTATCTTTACTCCGTTTATTGTAATACTTTTTTTCGTCATAGTATTACTTGTTTTTAATTTTTCACTAGCCTTCCTAATGATCCCATTATTCCTTTTTATGTTAACAGTAATCCAAATGAAATCTACCTATTTTAGTATTACAAACAAAAACTTGAGAGGAAAAACAGGGCCTACATCAAAACAGATGTTTGTTATTCCACTGCAATCAGTAGAAAGTATATTTATTCACGCAAGCATTCTCGGTTCTTTTTTGAATTATGGAACATTTAAAATTTCTGCTCAATCAGGAGTGTATACTGTTAAGCATATTTCAAAGGCAAACCTCTTTAAAACTGACCTAATGGAAAAATTAATAATAACTAATAACCCATAACCAAGGTGTCGTATACAAACAAAAATAAGCAAATCTCATTGACAACCTTGTGTTTTTATGTTAACCTTATATCAACAATGGTTAACACTAATAATTCAATCACCGCCCTTCTCTCTACAAAAGCCTCGGTTCTTTCAATACTTCGAAAAAATACAGGCACCCTTCTTTCTGGTGAAAAAATAGCAGATTCCATAGGGAAAAGCCGAGTATCTGTGTGGAAAGCAATTCAAGGATTGGAAGAGGCAGGTTATGGAAT
>CAYJLT010000039.1:0-15176 GCA_964371295.1 uncultured Treponemataceae bacterium | reverse complement strand
TTTTTTTAAGTCGGTGGAATATGAAAAGGCCTATATTGCTCTAGCAATATAGGCCTTTGATTACCATGACCTAAAATCAATTAGTTTTTGCGCTTCTCTTACCTCATAGTTTTTTGTTGCAGGAATTACATCTGTTTCAGTAATCAAATATTGTTTTGGTTCGTCTAGTATTGTTTTACGCTCTGTAACTCGATTATACTCTATGCTTTGTTCTAGAAGTGCAATATATGGCGCAGTATCAAATGCATAAAGCTTTCCCGATACGCTAGTATCATAGAGAGTTATTTCTCGCGTTTTCAAAGATATTTTTGCCAAATTTGGCCCTAGGTCTGTTGTAAAGATAATATAATCATCACTCAGCACAACACTTCCTATAAACGAATTCTTATCAAGTGCTTTATAAAATTCGATGTTATTTGAATGCTGATTTATGTACACAAATCCAAATATTATTTTATTTTGTAAAGCAGTATTATCATCTATATAACTTGGGCGAAAACTATTATCTTCTAATAAAATACCAATTGAATCTAAAAAATTGCCATTTGAGTCCTTCAATACTGCAATTTTTATTGCCTCATACTCTACTACTCTGTTTTGGGCTGTAGGCAAGGCGAGAATGGCAACTTGCCGATCTTCAATTGTAATAGAATGTGCAATTTCATATCCAGTAAGCAGACCAACATCTTTTTCTGAGTAATGATTACCCAAAATAATTTCCTGGCTAGACAAAAAAGATATTGAGAAAACTAAGAATGTAGTAACAAGTTTGAATCTTAGAAATTCCATTTGCCCCCCTATTTATTTTTCAATGGTGTTGTTGAGTTTTTTCCTATTTCAGCAAACCCAAGAAAATTTCCTGCATACCTATTTAATTCAGTTTGATCTGGAATAATCTCCGTATTAGTAGGAGCATTTAAATGTCCATGAATAATTGTAATTTCAGTTACATTTCCTTTTTTATCACGTTTTACATCTGTAACAGTCGCAACATGACCGGTGAAAGAGTCTCCTTTTCCACCCTCCCAAGTCATAATACTCCCAGGTTCTACATGCGGATTATTAAAACTAGTTACACTGCTCCCATCAGGCTTTTTATAATAAGTTACATTGTCCGTTTGCTCTGGAAAAAAATCTGAAGAATGTATATTTTCTACGTTTGATGGATAGATAGGTCCATATTGTGGGCTTAACTTTGATAAGCTATTTCCCCCTGAGGTAACTGAAGTTGCTTCACTATATATATAGGTTGCAACATCTGCACAGTCGTAATCATCTGGAATTCCCAGGGTGTTTGTATTAGATTCATAAGCACTATACCCGCTCAGTTTTTCAATATATTTTTTTCTATCAGCCTCACTTATATTTCTCGGAGCTAGCCCCCACATATCCACAAAATTCACGGGATCGTTCACAACATAGCTAAACCAGTTATTGCCATCTCTAATTGGGTCAACAGTTGTAAACCTTGCTTGTATTGGATTGTAATCTCGATAACCATAATTATATAGGCCTGTTTCAAAGTTGTATGGTTTTCCTGCGTACCCATTAGTTAAGCCTGTAATAAATTCGCCTTTATACGGGGCACCAAATGCGTCGTATTCATAGCGTGATTCAAGGTGGGCATTGTTTTGAGTTGATGAGCGAATGCTACCGAGAATATCAGTACCAAAATAGCGCGTTGTATAATGTCCGCTTTCAGTATAGTTTATCCCAACTGCCTCTCCTTTTGCATAGAGTGGTGCTTTAGCTCCTGTAAAATGTTTTCCTACACTTTCATAGTTGCTCATAGCTTCAAAGTCACTATTAGCTTGAGTTTCATCTATAAAAAGATATCTCTCAGAAGTTGATTCAGTTACCGTGTAACCAAACCGGTGCCCCGCAAAGTTTGTTGCAAACTCTCCACTGGTAAACACCTCTGACTCTCTAATTATATCATGACTTAGCCCATCGTACAAGGTGCGCATTGTTGCAAATCCTTCATTTTGAACTGTATTTCTCCTTCCAAAAGCATCATAATTATACTTTGTAGTAGTGCTCGTTTTCGTTAAGTTATCATTACTCATTGATGCTATCATACGATTACTGCCGTTATACATAAACTGTTCTGCTTTGTATCCATTATTTTTACGTAATAGATTTCCATTGGCATCATAGGTAAAGCTTGTCCCCCCTCCTTGCACCCCAGAGTGTGTTAAGCGATTCTCTGCATCATATGAATAGGCAACTGTTCCCCACGCAGTAGTTTTAGTTTGACGATTTGAGTTTTTATCGTATGTAAAAAACTCTTTCCACGTAGCTTGAGAACTTCTAAGAATATTTGAACGCCCATAGCTAATCTTGTTTAAAAGATTTGTAGCTTCTCTATACTCCCTATTTGAAAGATTTAAAAGCTCTACCTTACCTGCACTTTCTGAAAAAAACAGCCCAGCCTCTGATGCTTCTTGTTTATCTAAAAGAACTTTTTCTTCTTCATAGGGATAAAAAACCTCGACCAATCTTCCTTGGATATCATATTTGAACTTTGTAATAAGTGCTTTTTCATTAACTTTTAAGAAAATTTGCCCAAGCTCATTGTAGGCATAACCCTCTGCGCGAAGCACTTCATTATTAGCACGAGCCTCTTTTATTAATATAATTCTTCCCACTTCATCATAATAGGTTTGCTGCTTTACTCCATTTGCAAATACTCTCGATGTTTCCCTCATAAGGCTATCGTAGGTATACTGAACAGAAAGGTTTTGAGACTTATCATGCACGCGCAGTAATTCCCCATTTTTACCATAATCATATAAAACATCCCTATTACCTGAAACATAGCGTATGCGTCTTCCTGCCTTATCATAAATGTAATACGTTTTTTCCCCTGCATTTTCATCAAACTGGCTTTCAAGCAAACCTGCCTTATTATATGTATAAATGAGTTTCCCTGTGGAATTCTTAGCTTCGGTTACAAGTCCTAAAAAATTATACTGTAGTATCGACTCAGAATTATCGCTATAGAGATTGCTAATACTATTATTCTTTTTGTCAAATGTTATAAATTGTTCGCCCTTATTAAAATCGGATTTCCGAATAAGCTTTCCAGAACTACTGTACTCATAATGTTGGGAGACCCCTAAACGGTTGGTTTCTTTTACTAAACGTCCAAACGAATCAAGAGAATAGGTATACTTATTATTGTTCCCGTCAATAAAAACAGTGTTTGTTCCATAATCAGAATACTTATATGCTTCAATCTCTTCCTCTTGAATGCTTACCTGTGTAATTCTATCAAGATTATCATACTCATACCTTTTTTCGACAATGTTTCTCCCGCGCTCGCCGATGAGTCTTCCCGCTTCATCAAATGAGCCTTGCCATTGTATGCCAATAGCATCTTCAACTTTTTGTAACTGATAAATATTGTTGTACGTGTACAGTTCTTCGCTATTATCAGCATGGATAATGCGAGAAGTTTTTCCTAATGCATTGTATTCATATGATGTTTTATTTCCATATGCATCAATTACCTTATTAACTTGCCCTAAAGAATTATACTCAAAACCAATTGCATTTTTTTCACCATCAATTTTCTGAACAACATCACCCCATGCATTGAGAATATACACTTCATTATAAACACCTCCATAGTCAAAGGCCATACTCCTTGAATCTCTTGAATACTCAATTTTCGTATACTGTTCTGCATTTTTTATGTTATTCGTCTGTCCCACAATAACGGATACAGGCCTTCCGATAGTATCATACTCATAAAAAACTGAACCTATATCATTTTTTTCGACCTCTAATAATCCTTGCTTGTTGTATTCATATTGTGTAATATTTCCATCGTAATCTCTTTTTGATTTTACAGAGCCATCTGCATTATATAAAAAGGTAACCCCATCTTGATTTTTTTCAGATGAAAATACTACTTGGCCGAGATTATTGTACTCTGTCTCATACCAGCCTCCAAAGGTTGACTGCTCCTGCAATACCCGCCCTTCTGGACTTAACTCTCTTTTAGTAGTTTCTCCTATAAAATTTTCTATTGCAGTTAACCTATTCCATGCATCAAAGGTAAATACTTCTTCTCCTTTTAAGGGAATTTCATGACTTATTTCCCTCCCACCCTTTTCACTTGTAAAGGTTTCTGAATATGTTTGCCCCTCTTGTACACCATCTTTTGTAAATTTTTTTCTGTGCACGCTATAACGTGAGCCTGAATGATATTCATATTCTGTTACCCAGTAATCTTCTTTTCCTTTTTCACCATATGTTTCTGTTTTTAATTGCCCCGCAGGATAGTAATCATAACTTACAAGCGTTTTTTCGCCTTGTATAACCGCTTGTAAAAGATGTCGTTTATCATACTTGTATTCATATAACCGCTCTTCTCCAGTTTGTGTATCAAGTTCTTTTATCGAAGTTACGTCTTTTCGGTTATTTGTGATATATGTTTTTTGTAAGCCTGTAGGACTTGTTTGCACAATTTTCTTGGGGCCATAATCAAATGTGTACGTCCTGTTTTCTTTATCTATATATTTTGTTATGTTACCATTTTTATCATATTCAAAGTGTTCAGAAACACTCCCAGATGTTTTACTGCTTACATTATAAGTGGAATCATACGCATAATCAGTTGCATTACCCTCACTATCAGTTGTACGTATAATGTTACCTTTTTCATCATACTGTGCCCTTTCAAGGGTTATATTGCCCAACTTAAACTCTAATGGATTTCCCTTTACATCATACACAACACTTCTGGACACACCATCTCTATCGGTATAGTGGGTAACTTGGTCAAAATTATTATACTTCCATTCTTTTTTACTTCCATCTGAATATTTTTCCTGAGTTTTATTTCCTCTACTATCATACGTGTAGTGAGTTTTGTTCCCATTAATTGACATAGAAGATATATTTCCAATATTATCATAAGTGTATGATGTGCTTTTACCCACTTTATCTACTATTTTTATTGTACGGTGATAATCATCATATTGCACATACTCTTTGAACCCTGAGTGATCAGTATATACGGTGATATTATTTTCTAAGTCATATTCAAAATATTCAGAAAAACCCTCTTCATTTGTTGTGGAGGTTGTAAGGTACTCACCTTGTGCATTTTGCAATCCATACGAAAATGAAACATAACTTCCATCTGGCTTTGTAAATCGAGTGAGCTTTCCTCTACTATCATATGCATAAGTGCTTTTATCCCCATCAACATCGATAACTGATGTAAGGTTATTACCTGTATATCCGTACTGCACAAATGTACCATCTGGTGCGTGCATGCTTTTTACAAGTCCTCTTTCATTATATTTGAAAATAATAGTTCTTCCTTCTGGTGTTTGTATGCTCTCTAAAACCTTTGTAGAATTATTACGCTTAAAAACTAATTCGTTATCATTTTTATCTACTATTTTTTCAATTAATCCCCATTTATCAAACCATGTTTTTTTTCCATTTTTTTCAAAAAGAATAAAGCCCTCTTCCGTTACGTTATTCTTTTTATCCTGACTTTCTATTTTCATGTACTGCGCTTTATTGGAGTTAATTGGAAGCCAAAGACCATTACCAAAAAACGTAAATACAATTGGAGAGCCCTTTTCATCAATGTATGTTAGTAGCCCATTTCCAATAGTGTGGTAAGTGTTTTCATTTTTTGAATTAACAACAAATTTATTTAGCTCCATTATTTTGTTAGTCAGTTTTTCTTCTAGTAGTAAGTTTTGATATATTGCATTTACCTCATTATAGCGCCCTTGTATCACACTATTTGCATAAACTATATCTGGATAGTTTTTGTGCGCCACTAAGGTGTTTTGAATTCTTTTCAACTCTTGCATAGTTGAAGATAAAGAGGCTAAATAAGTTTTTTCATAAGTACTAACCCCACGTATAATTCTAGAGTCTAAAAGGGAAGCCCAAGATTGCCCCATCGAATAAAGGTTTGTATTTGTGCTTTCGTAATAGCGAGCTACTTGCAAGGCAGAGATACCACCTGTGTACGCTATATCAACCTCATGGTGAACAAATGCCCCTGTTGTTACTAGTACGGGGTCCCCGACTTGAGCAGCCTCAAGCTTAGCAGTTTTTTCTTCTAGCTTTTCCTGCGATGCACGTTGGTTTTTTTTCACCATTGATTTTTCTTGCTCTATGTCAGTGGGTAAAGAGCCTGTTGCTTTGAGTGCAGTTTGGGCTGCCTTTGCTGCAAGCTCTGCGGCAGAAGGTTCTGCACTATTATTTGAACTACCAGAGTTTTTATTTTTAGAGCTGCTTCCTTCATTCTTTCCTGCAAATGCTATCAGTGCCCCTTCTCGCCTCTTTTTTTCATAGTCTGTTAATTCTTTTGAATTACGTATTGCATCCAATTGTTTTTGAATTTCAGGGGAATAATTAGATTTAGATGAACCAGAATTATTTTTCTTAGAACTTGAATTGGAGCTTGATCTACTATCACTGCTTCCATTGTTATGCACCAAAACACCATCTTTAAAATAGGTATGTGTCTTATGCACATTTACCGCAGTATAAAACACATTCATTTTATCTTTTATAGAAACATTCCAGATGGACTTGTATGAAACTTCCCCATTTTTTAAATATAGTACCCTATCACCTTTTTCTAAAAATTGGCTACGTACCCACCCCCTTTCCTCTGTGTAAATGGGCAGAATGCTTGCAAATGTTACTTTTTTTAAATTACTTAATCTAACGGTAACAGGATATGCGTAGTATTCGCTAATAGAATCATATTCACTTTTTACAAGTTTACGCTCAATAACATCATAACTATCAATTATCTTTTGTTTTGCTTCAAAAGAAAAGACACCTTGTGTTGCAACCACAATTAACAGCAACAAACATACTAAGTAGTTTTTTTTGTTTTTCATAAATTCTCCTTTTTAGGCACTAAGCCTATACTTTAATGAGATGAGTACAAGAATCTTGTACCTCGAAAAACGTTTTCCCAAGCGCAAATAGTTAGTTTAAAATGTAGTAAAAAATAATTTATTAAGAAGTGTTACGCTTTCATCATTTGTTGGAACCCACCCAGAGCTTTCATTAACAAAACTTATTTTTCCCTCCTCTACATCGTCTTGGATATATGCATTTGGGTAAGCAGGATTAGGAATTCCTTCAGCTAGAAATGAAATAAAAAAAACAGATATTGACTCACCTTTTTCATCTTTTTTTAGTACTGAGTGCGAAAGAGTATTTTGCATAATAAGGCTCTTCTCGACTATTTCGTTTTGTGCAATTTCTTCGTCTGTAATTAATGGTGCATTTTTTGATACATTAATAGCAAAGTCAGACACATCTATAAACATATCTGAAGGGTATGTTGAAGCTTTGTACGATTGTACATCTGATAGTAATATATTTTTTAGGTTATTTTGCTTTTCCCTTGAATTAATATTCGTTGCTACGAGAGAAGAGAGATTGTCAAATTGTTCTTTTAGTTCATGTATATACTGCATATTTATTGCAGTTGTATTTTTTTGTAAACCGATAACTTGAGTAAAGTCTACTGATGACATGCTTGTTTGTAGAAAACTTGAAAAAATATCTTTATAGCTCCAGCCAGTTGTAGAAATCGCGCCAGGTACCCCCACAAGCCAATTGGTAGAATCTTTAATTTCCCATATAGTTTCTAATGTTGAACCAAATGATGTATCAAATGCAATCACATCAAGAGTGTTTTCTCCCTGCCCTTTTTCAATGCCTATTCTTAACTCTTGCAAAGACATTGTAGAGTCAGTGTAGCTATCAGATACTACAGAGCGCCATCCATTACTATGTCCCCATATGATAAGCGCATAATTTTCAGCTTCATAATGTGTGTACCCAAACTGTAAAAAACTTTTTAAAGTGTTGAAGTTTGCCATATCCAGCTCAGTTGCACTTTCAACGCTAAGTGCAAGCTCTTTTGATGATAGCTCTTTAGAAACTATAATCCCGTTTTCACCTTCTGGATCCTGTTCTATTTTCAAAAGCCGAGTTTCTTCCCACGCCCCATTAGTGCCATCATGCCCAGGACTTCTATCGAGTAAGCTTAAAACAGTAATTCCCTTTGCCTCTAAATCAAACATTTCGATTTCATTAATATCCCGAATAGCCTCACTTTCTAAATTATTATCTGCAGCCATGTACATCATAATAGTCCACTTCCCAACCGTATATGGATTTGAAGCAATCGACCCTTCTCTTATGAATACTCCATGAAAATATTGCGAACAAGATACAAGCATAAAACATACTAAAAGTAAAACCTTGTAAAAATATGTTTTTTTCATAAGCCGCCTGGCATCCATGCGCCATATGGATCAGTCCATACAGAACCATCATCATACTCTATTTTTGTCACATAAAAAAAATCAATAATATATGGTTCCAGGGGTAATTGGTGTATATATGGATCTAGGTTTAAGGTTACTTCCCGTCCATCACTTGCTAGTACTGGCTCCTTATGCGTAGCCGAAATAATATTACTCCCAATAAAAGGGCTTTCCTCTCCAGAACTATCAAATACTGCACAAATAAACTTAAAGTTCTGGACGGTTTTATTTGAGTTATTATAAAATATGAAGTGAACCCCTGCAAATTCATACACACCTTGCACCTTTCCAATCTTGCATTCAGGCTCAGTAATTGCATAGGGTATGCCATCTGTATGCAGACATGCTGACATGGCTGATGCAAAAATTGGAAAAAATAATAATAATGCTTTACTTTTCATTGTTCCTCCTTTTATTTTCGATTCTCACCTCTTCTTACTAATGCTCTAAAGTCTCTGCATAATTAACCTCCTTTGATGCAATTTTTCCTTCTTCAGTTAGATAAAACATTACTTCTGTTCCATCATTTTTTTTAACGTTTCCAATTTTTCTTTCAGAAGAACTTATCCCATTTGAAAAAGATGGTGCCCCTTTTACATTGTGATTCTCAAAAATATTTTTTATTACTAAGAGTTCAGGAGATTGTATCCCGTGTTTAACACTAATATATGCATTCACAATTGAAGAATTATTATTATGCACTAATGATAATGTCCCTATAGCCTGATTTGAATTTTGTAAATATTCAAAAAATAAATCGCAAAAGGAAGCCCACTGCGCAAGTGGTAGAAAAAATGATAGGCTTTTATTTTCCCAATTTTCTTCTCGAATGCTTCCTGCGTGGGATAAAACAAGGTCACGAATATAGTTCCCCTCAGACACAATAGCTGACTTAATTGTAGGTACACTGGGCGAAAGAACATGAGAAAATGATAGTGAAAGTTTGGGTATATTCTTTTCAAATACAATAGGTGAAATCTGCAATGTGTTTTCTAGGCTTCTCATATGCTCAAAGCCAAATTCTTCTTGTGAAAAATCAAAAATACTTTCAGGATGTAAGCCTGTTAATGATGCTTCAATAAGTATGTGAGTCTTGTTATTTACATGACTGTGTTGTTCTTCGTAAGAAAACTGAGTAATTAGCGCTCCTTGTTGAAGCCACTTTTTTACTTGTTGAAAAAGTGCTGTTACTGGAATGTTTTCATCTTTACCAATCAGCACTGTGTCAGTGTGATTTTGGTTGTTTTTTTGTATCGAACCTGGAGACAAGACAGCAAAGTAAAATGTTCCTAGTAGGAAACTCAGAATAACAAGACCACCAAGAAAAAAGATTTTCTTCTGTTTGTGGGAAACACTGTTCTTAAACACCTGAATAGTTTGGAGTTTCTTTTCAATGTTATGCTGAATATAAAGACTTTTACTCTTTTCAGTTGTTTGATATTTTTGCAATATTATGGTATCCATCACAATCACTAATAGGGATACCTTCATGCTTTGTATAATAATTCTAAAATCAACTTTGCAATGCATTCCAAAAAAGGGGTGTATTTTTTCAATCTCTGACAATATATACTGCTCAATGTGACTATGTACAAACGGAAGCTTAAACAATTGAAAGGGCATTTGCATGCAATAAGAGTCATAATCACTATTGTTCACTATAACCTTTTGGCTCATCTATTCCTCCTTGTTTAAGATATCTGCAACGTGTCTTTTAAATATCTCCTCAGTTTTTTCTAGATAGTTTTGAGTTAAGTTTTGATAGGTTACTATTTGATTGTTTGCACTCGAAAATATTTTTGCAAACAAAGCGAAAAAAAAGCATAGAATTACAACTTCAATAAGCTTCATAACTGTGTCCCTTTTCGGTAAGTTCGACTTCATACTTACTGACAGTAGCTTCATATTCCCTTTTTGCACGAACAAGCCTTCTTTGCTCAAGTTCAAGTGTTATGAGAAAATATATACACAAAAAGAAAAGTAATAAAATTGACTGTAGCAATATAAAACCCTTATCACTTCCATGAGTAAATATTGTCATTTTCTTCTCCTATATTATCAAGTCCATCCGTACCAAGACTCATGATCGAAAAAGGTAAGCCTGCTTCATTGTAGTCTTCATATATGTATTCTCTTCCCCATGGATCGAAGCCAGGTTTTTTATTTACATAGGGACCTTGCCAATTTTGTGGCACAGGATGAAAGTCAGGTTTAGCCCATAGCGCTTGCAAGCCTTGTGCCTTTGATGGGAAGGCCCCGCAATCTAAGTAGTAGGTATACAAGGCATTTGACAGAATTGCTATTTCACTTATTGCTGAACTCTTTTTAGACCGTTCAATATAGGTGGAAGCAGACACCCCAATACCTGCGCTTAAAATGAGAATTATTGCAAGTACTATAAGCGTTTCAATAAATGTAAACCCTTTATCTTTTTTCATAATATTCCTCCAAAATCTGTAATGTAAGGTAGAAAAATTCCTTCCATAAGAATTGCTAAATATACTCCAACCACAAAAAGCAAGAGCGGTTCAAGGAGTCGCACACAGTGATTTTTTTTAACTTCATAATCTCTTGATATACTATGTGAAATATTTTTGCATACATCGACAATGTTTCCTGTTTTTTCTGAAATTTCCAACATAATTGTCATTTCTTGGTTTGCAAGGTGTGCTTTTGAAAGTGATACTGAAACTAAATTTCCTTTACTAATTTCGCAATATGCATCATATACATTTTTATACAGGGGATGCTTATAATGAATACTCATGTATATCTCAAGTGATTTACAGAAGGTAAATCCCGCGTTTTGCAAAAAACTTAATGAGTAATAAAATGTAAAAAGTGGTGGAAACTTTAATGATGAAAAAATGTATGCGAACAACAGTAAAAGCAAAACGATAAAAACACTAAAAGCTCTTACAAGTATTAAAAGTATGTCGGCTGTAGAAATTGCACTTAAAAATAAATCTTTCCAGTAAAGGAGAGCAATAGTACCTACCACTGCCATTATAACCACAACGAGAGGATACACTAGTGCGTTCACTATTTCATTATGAATCTGTTTTTGTTTTTCATTTTCTTCACATACAAATTTTACGGCCTCTTTTAGGCACGCTCCATGCTCTGCTGCTTCTAAAAGATGCGCAGTGCCTTTTGAGACATCTATATATGGACATAAAAGTAAAGAGCGCGAAAATGTGTATCCTATTTTTATGGATTCTAAGATCGCGTGTGCTGTTAGCTGCGTATGAGACTTTGTGTTCTCTTCTCGAAGCATTGAAAGTATATCAAGAGACTGCACTAAAGAAAGATTACCTTGAATTAAGCTGTGTAATTTGTTAAAAAAATCAACTGTATTAAAAGCACGATGCATAAACTTCCTCCTTATGCATACTTTCAATCCCGTTTTCTTCCATCCAATCTCTGTATTTATATACGTTTGCTTTTTCCAAAATTAGATTTGAAATATCTTTGCACGAAGGAAGCACTTCTACGCAAGGGTAATAATAATGCTCCATTCCTCTATACCCTTTTGAGAGCTTTTGGCAAAGGCTACCACCAAAAACAGAAGCTAAAAGCCAGCTTTCAATTCCCATGTCTAAGAGTCGAATAACTGCAGAAGGAGCATCAATGGTATGAATGCTCGCAAGTACAAGGTGCCCCGTGAGAGCTGCCCTTACTGCAATGCGCGCAGTTTTTTCATCTCGAATCTCACCAATCATAAGCACATCAGGGTCATGTCGAAAGGATCTTCGCAATACTTCAGAAAAGTCCATATCTATATCAGGGTTAACAGATACTTGCACAGCTCCATCAAGACGATATTCTACGGGGTCTTCAATAGTAATAATTTTGCGTTTTTTCTCAGCTAAACGATGCAGAATTGCTGCTAGAGTCGTACTCTTACCTGCACCAGTAGCACCACAAACTAAAATGAGTGCATTGGTCTTGCAGCATACATCTTCTAAAAAATTTATATGTAGGGGTGAAAAACCCAAACCTGAAAAGGTTAATTCAAACGCCTTGCAACTGAGCAATCGAAGAACACAAGATATTCCGTATTGCGCTGGTAAAACAGAAACACGCACCTCTGCTTCTATAGTTCCAACCTCAAAATGAAAAGACCCGTCTTGACTTTTTCGAGTTTCTGTTATATCTAAGCCTGACAAAAACAAAATTCGCAAAATAAGTGCTTTTGCAGTTTTTTTATCAACAACTGAATATAACTCTAGCTCTCCAAAAAAGCGCATTATTATTCTACTGCCATCATTGTACGGCTCGATATGTATATCACTGCCATTCTTTTCTACACAATCTAAGAGAAGTGAATTTAATAAGTGAATGATAGGTGCATCTTCTATTAAGTATTCTAAGTTTACTCCCTTATCTAAAGAACTACCGGCTAACGCATCCCTTTCTCCTTGCTCTAATGCAAATTTTCTAGAGGTTTCTCGAATAAAAAAATCCTTAGTAATATGCTTGTATGTAATATAGGAGCTTATTTCATCTTTATGAATATTTCTATTCTCATACATTCTGAGATACTGTAAATACCTTGCATTAATTTTTGAGCAAAGTGCGTTGTTCTCTGTATCAACCATTCCTATTACAATATTCATCTTTGTTTGTTCAAGAACTACTACACCATTATGAGCACAAAACACAGGGGATAAATTAAAATGTGACACTTGCTGCCTCCACGGTATTGGTATGTACATGAGGTACAAGATAGATTATCATTTCATTTTTCTCTTCATTTTTTTGATTGGATTTAAAAAGCCACCCTAACAATGGAATTTTTGAAATTAATGGAACACCTTCTTCAACAAAGGTCGAATCATTTTGAACAAGGCCGCTTAATACAATAGGCTCACCACTTTTACCACGTACTTCAGTTGTTACCACTTTTTCAGATGTAGGCGGTGGATTTCCATTCTCAGAGACATCTGCACCTCTTCGGGACAAAGAAGCGGTTACCTTGGTAGTAACCATTCCATCACCAGAAACCCACCCTTCAATATTTAAGACTAAGCCTGCTATTATTTCACGAGTGATGCCAGAATACACTGGCTTTCCCGTATCAGGATCTATTGCAGTGTCTTGATAACGATATGTATTAGTATTTTGAAAATGTATAGGACTACCAGAAATTCCTTGCAACTTTGTGTCAACGTAAACCTGAGCTTTATTTTCACCAATAGCCATTTGCAGATCTGCTGCAAAAGTATAACCAAACGCTGTTACAACATCTAAATTAAGGGCAGCAACAGAACCAAGGTGCCCTGTTATAGCAGTTCTATCACCTAGAGAAACCTTTTCAGCAGAAAAACTTGGTTTCCAGTTCATTGACTCACTTTCCTGTACTTGTAAGACAAGTAAGTCATACCCAATAATAACAGCAGGACAATCTACCACTTCTAATGATTTTTTTAAACGCGCATAAGATTCATTGCTTCCGGTAAAAAACAAACTGTGCCCATTGCCAGAATCATAAAATTGATCTGCACTAATTCCAGGAGGCAAATGCTCAAGTAATTTTTCACTTGTAATATATTGTAGCTCTACTAAATGAGTTTTTTCGGGTACATCGCATAAGAGGACAAATGACTCAACATCCTCTTCCTCTATGGCGCTCATTTCCACTTGCACATCACTACTAGAAAGAACTAATAAGTCTAGTGAGGGGAAGCGCTTAGCAAAGAGAGGTGAAAAGGCTTCTGATGAGATGTATTTGAGTGAAATAGTTTTCCAGTTTTTATTTGAATTTTTTAATGTGCTTGAAGCATTTTCAAAACCATATATTATGTACATACCATCATTGAAAGCAAAGCGAGCCTCTGCTTGTGAGCACAAAACTGTAAGAACATTATCAAAGTCGAGAGATGAAAAAACTAAGCGGGTAATAAGTCTGTCACTTGGTAATAAATTACAAAACTGACTTTCTGAGATAGAAAACAACGTTTCAATGCTGTCAAAAAAACTCCCATTTTGAATATCAAGCGAATATAACCCATCTTCTTTTTCTATCTCAACTCCGATGCCGCCACGACTAGAGTGTGATAACCTTGTTTGAGAACCATAATTATTTTGCGATACACTAATACTTTTTTCATTTCGCTTTACAGAATAATCCGAAAAAGACTGCATCACAATTGAAACTGCTTCTTCAATATTTACATTTTTCACATGAATAGAAATAGGAGAAGATGGGAGCAAATCATAGGTAATAGGTATTTTTGATTCTTCAGTAAGCTTATTAAACAAAGTAGATGGAGCGATATCGTATGCACTTATATCATACATGTGAGCTGATGAGCTACCTCGTGTTATTACAACCTTTGATAACACAATAACATTGTCTATTTCTTGAGCATATAAACGATTCGAAAGCAAAAAAGCTTTAGCTGCACTTTCAAAATCACTTCCAGAAAATCTAAAACTCGTTTCACCATTTATGGTATCATCACATACAATTGATATCCCCTGTGCAATTGACACAGCATACACAATATCGCGTATATCTTGCATTACAAAGTCATAGCTAACGGAATTTTCCGAGCTTTGGCCATACGCAAAAAAGAAAGATTGAAACACAAGTACTACACTACACAATACTTTCATATGCTCCTCCTCATATCTATGTTTTAGTATTTTATTTAAAAAAAAATAGAGAATTCTAAAAAAAAGTTAAAAAATCCCCCCTCCTCCCCAAAAAAAACAATCTTTTCTCCACCCTTGATTTTTTTGCATTTCAGGTATACACTATAAAGAGAGAATAAAAAAAACCTTGAAGTGCCGAACGGCAAGGAGGATAAGCCAATGATAACGTACTGGGAAGAA
>CAYJLT010000038.1:0-15374 GCA_964371295.1 uncultured Treponemataceae bacterium | reverse complement strand
CGCCGTTTACTTTACCAAAAATCTTTAATATTTCTGTTTCTGTTTTTTCTTCTTCTCCGCCAATGTATGGCACAATGTTGTCTATCATATCAAATGATGACACGCCTGGGTAGCCTGCTCCACTTACTGCTTGTAGTGTTGAAACAATAATGCGTTTTACAGGGTAACCTGCTTGCTGTAGTGCGTATACAGGTGTTGTGTATGATTGTAGTGAACAATTTGGTTTTACTGCCACAAAGCCTTTATTCCAGCCATGTTTTTTCTGTTGTTCTGCAATTACATCTGTGTGCTCTGCATTTATTTCAGGGATAAGCATTGGAACATCATCTGTCCAACGGTTTGCACTTGCGTTTGATACAACTGGTATATCTGCTTGAGCATAGGCGGCTTCTAAAGCTTTTATACTATCCTTATCCATTTCGAGGGCTGAAAAAACAAACCTACACTTCCCTTTTGCGGCATTAACATCACTTGCATCAACTACCATAAGTTTTTTTACATTTTCAGGAATATCGCTTCCGATGAGCCACCTACCCTTTACTGCTTCTTCAAAAGTTTTTCCAGCTGAGCGAGGGCTTGCTGCAACGTAAGTCACTTCAAACCACGGATGGTTTTCAAGCGAACTAATATATCTTTGGCCTACCATTCCTGTAGCACCTAACACACCAACTTGTATCTTTTCCATTTTATGCTCCTAAATTCTACAGTCGTGCCATGGATGGCACTAAACTTAATTATAAACGACTTTTGAGCTATTCATTTCTCTTCGTACCGCAAAAGTCAATAGTAAAAAATGACATGGAAGTCATTTTTTACGTAGATTACACAGATTTTATACTGTACAAAACTGTCGATGTGGACATCTACAGCTACGAATATTTCTAATATTAATTATACACTATTAATTGTTAATTAAATTGCACTCTTTAAGAGCGGCTTCAATTATTCTCTTTGCATTATCATTTGCTTCAACAACAGGAAGTCTTACTCCACCTGCAGGAAGTCCCTTAACATTCATAGCATATTTAATTGAAGAAGGGTTTCCATCCACAAATGCCGCTCTAAAAATTGGCATTAAACGATAGTGAAGTTCCCTTGCCTTTTCATAATTACCTTCGAGTGAAAGCTTTGTTAATTCTGTCATAAGATCTGGAATAAGATTAGATACAACCGAAATAATTCCATCTCCACCTGCCGCAATTAAGGGAAGTGTCATAGAATCATCTCCTGAAAGAACTGAAAAATCAGGCTTTTTTAATGCAACTCGATGCACAACATCCATCATTTGATTAATGTCTCCAGAAGCTTCTTTAACACCTGCAATGTTTGGAAGTTCCGCAATTCGAACCATAGTATCAGTGGTAATATTTTTACCTGTTCTACCTGCAATGTTATACACAATAATTGGAATTCCAACCTTGCTCACCGCTTCAAAGTGTCTATAGACTCCTTCATCAGAAGGTTTATTATAATATGGAGTAACAACTAAGGCATAGTCTGCGCCCCACTTTTTTGCTCTTTCACAATAGTGTACGGCGTCTGCAGTATCGTTACTTCCGGCTCCCAGGATAATGGGAACCTTGCGTTTGGAATTTAGTTTATATTTTTCTACTTCTTCAAAAACTATTGCGATAATTTTTTCTTCTTCGTCGGCTTCTTTAAGAGTTGGTGTTTCGCCTGTTGTTCCTAGAGGAACTAGTCCATCAATACCCTTTTCTAATTGGATTTGTACGAGTTTTCTAAATCCATCATAATCAACCGACCCATCATTGTTCATGGGCGTAACGAGTGCAGTAAAAGCACCTTGTAACTTTGCCATTAAAAGCTCCTATTTTTGTAGAATATAAACTAGTTTAGTATGACACAAAACACTGAAAAGTTCAAGAGGTTTTACATTTTTATGCAGTTTTAGTGTATGTTTATGCAGATTGAAGAAAAGCAGTTTTGCATAATTTAATACTGGTATAAAAAAATCGCGACAAGGACTCGTTTGTTTCACTTGTTTCGCTCCTTAGAGCAGGGAGCGTAAAGCGAGCTACGTCGCTGAAGAAATTAGCCTATTAGTTTTGCTTTCGGAAAACTAAGTAGTTAAAAATGGCGTGAACCCGTTTATCTTACTTGCTTTACTACATAGAGCAGGGAGCGTAAGCGAGCTATGCAATTTTTACACAAAAAAAGCCGGCGTACTTACCGGCAGTTATAAAGCCTCTTATGCATAATGCTAAGGCGATATCTATTATACCTGTAAAAACAGGCGAAAGTTTTAGCTAAAGTGCCCCAGTGGGCTAAACATTTCTGGTGGATTTTCCATACGGCCCCCTTATACTCTATAATAAAACTCTTAACAATATTAATTCCAAAAACGCGCCGACTTTAATCCTTGTAACACTTCTAACAATGGAATAGCTTACCCGCTACTAAAAAACCAATGTCATGTATAAAATACAAGGTACCTAAAGTCGCGTTAATGAAACAAGCTGCATTTTACTAGCAGCTGTCATACTATAAGTATAACACAGATTTGAAATAATGCAAGTTTTTTTTTCACTTTTTTTTAAATTTTTGCAAAAAAAAGACTTTCGAAAAAATCGAAAGTCGTATAGTAGCGACAATTGGACTTGAACCAATGACCTAACGGATATGAGCCGTTTGCTCTACCAACTGAGCTATATCGCCATAATTGTTGATAGTCTATCAGAAATGAAAAATTTCGTCAAGCATTTACTTTTGTGTTTTTTCAAAAAAAACGAGAACTAGTGAGTTCCCGAAAAAAAAAGAGCGGATGATGGGAGTCGAACCCACGTCATCAGCTTGGAAGGCTGAGATAATAGCCGTTATATGACATCCGCTAGTAATAAACATACTATATCAAATGTAAAAAAAATTGTCAAGCAGATTACTATTTTTTAATCCTTTTTTTGCCTAAAAGCCTTTTTTATAAAGAATTACCTTGAAAAGTGCGTAGAGATTGAGTATACTTACACTATATGAAAAAATTACTGTTCGTTACGTTTGTTATATTGATATCACTTTTACCTACATATGCTCAGAACACTAGCATACCTCAAGGTTTTTATTCATACAAGCTTGAAAATGGTTTAGAAATTTTTGTTCAAGAGGATTTTACACTTCCCACTGTACGAATCGAATACATTTCTAAAGCAGGTACTGGACGGCAAACAGAAGATACGACAGGATTTTACCAGCTTTACTCAAGGCTTTTTTGGCAGAATGCAGTTTCACATGAAGATGATTACAAAAAAATAGGTGCTGGTGAGTTTTCGGCTCAAGTTGGTTTTTCCCAATCAAGGTATAGTTTTATTGTTCCCTCTTCAAGTTTTAGTGCATCATTACTATTATTTTCAAATGCGTTAAAGAATGCACATTTTTCAGATGCAGCGATAAAAAAAGAATATGACCTATTAAAACAAGAAGTGCTTTCGTGGTCAGCAAGTGTTCCAGGCTTTATAAATTCTAGCATCGACGCACGAGTTTTTTCAAAAGAACCATGGACAAAAGACTCAGGTGTCTACCCCTCTCTTTTTGCATCAAAGACTGTAGAGCAAATAAGAAAAGAGTTATCAACAGTTACTAATGCTTGGTATGTACCAGACCAAAGTGCCTTGTTTATTAGTGGCCCCTTATCTTCAAGCACAATTCTTAAAGTGGTACAAGAATATTTTGGTAATTGGTTAAGTTCATATCTAATTGGTACTACAAGTGATGCATCATATTCAAAATCAGCAATAGATATTAAAGACACAGAGCATAATAAACACTTTGTTCTAGTTTCAAATGATTTTTCAAAAGATTATATTCAGTCGGTACTTCAGTACACCTCACCTGGCCTAGGTGCTACAAATAAGTATTCAGCCACAGCATGGACTGCAGCTGAAATTATGCAAACAAACCTCATAGAAGCAGGTATGACAAACACAAATACTTCTTTTGTTGCAGATGCAAGTGACTCAAGAATTATTATACAAACACTTTTTGATGCTAGTAGCGTTAATGATACCACGGACCTTTCACTAATGGTCCCAGGCTTTGCAAATATTGTTAAAAGTACCGCCCAAGTTGTTACGCATGAGGACTTAGCCGATGCAAAAAACAGAGCTCTTTTGTACAGAAATGATGCATATACTGGCGCAGATAATTTTATGGAAGCGGTGGCATCAAACTGGGCTTATGGTGGTGTTGACTATTTTTTTCAGTGGCCACAAGCAGTACAAGAAGTTGAACTAGATGAAGTAAAAAATAGCTTTAATGACCCATGGATTTTTGTATTACTCCATCCTGATGTATATACAAAAAACAAAGAAAATTTTGCCAACTTTGGCTATACAGAAATTACGCGAGAAAGTGGAACGTGGTATTCTACATTTGCAGCAAATCAAACTCAAAATGAAATAGATCAAAACATTGAACCAATAACTCCAGAAAGCTCAATAACGTCATATACACAATACACAAAGTCCCTTATAAATGAATTTATCTTAAGCTCAGGTATCCCTGTTGCTACACAGCAAATTCCATCAACGCCCTGGGTTTCAATTTTACTTACAATTGAAGGTGGTGAAATTTTACATGGTGATTTAAAACGAGGAACTGAAGAAATTGCCGTTAGAAATTTAAAAAACACAGTAGAAAAACAACTATCAGAGATATATCTTTTAGGAGAAATTTCTACAGTTCCAATAGTTGACAGTGAAACAAGCCTATACTCGTCCTATATCAGTATTGTGTGTTTAGAAGAGGATCTTTCCAATGTACTACAAGTACTAGCAAACACCATTAGAGCATCAACAATTACAATAGCCGCAGCAGACGAACTAGTGTTATCTTCTACATACAACTGGAGTCTACAAAGCGGAAGTTTAGAATACCAGCTTTATGCTGCAGCCATGGAGACGCTTTTTGGAGGCTCGAGTGCTCAAGGTATGTTTAATGCTAACAGCGATCTATTAATACAAGCAGATTATGATGATATTAAAATTGCTACAGAACTACTCTATGACCCCAATAGAATATCGCTCGTACTAACTGGAAATATTACATCAGTAACACAGCTACAAGTCGAGACAGCATTTGGAAAAAAGAATTTCTACCCTGTAGAAAAGCAATTCAAAGCCACGCTCATTGAAGAGCAAAAACCAATATTTTCACCTTTTGAGCAAATTGTACGACTACGACATACATTTTTAACAGATATTCCTGCAAATCTTGCGGGAGAAAGGCCAACAAAATTAATCCCTACAACCGATTTTTCAGACCCAGCACAGCTTTATTTTGAAATTCCATCATTTAATGATGATGACCAAGCCCTTTTTAATTCGTTATTATATGAAGTTGCAGATAGAATCATTACAGATTTTGCAAATTTACGAAATCCCCCTGCAGAAAGCGTAACCGTAGTTCCAGGTACGGGAATGTATCCTGTATCAAGCTTGCGTTTTTCAAAAGTTAAATCTCGAGAAACATTAAAACGCATTGTTCAAAATACTTTTGAGGAAGTACTAGATAACTTAGAATCTGAAAATGTAGAATTAACAACAGAAATAAAAAGTAGGTTTTCTCGTGTATTATCTCGTGAAATGCTCACACTAAATGATAGATCTCACCTAGTGTGGCAAGGCATAAGGACGTCTAATAATCCAGCATTATATTTGGAAAAAATTGAAACCGTAGAACACGCAGACCAAGATGACTTTTACTTTGTCTTTAATGAGTTTCTCATTGAGGGCGAGTTTTTTTGGCTTTTTTCTGCTGATACTAATCGGTAAACTATAGCACAAACTGTACGGCTAGTACAATTGCGATTATAACACCAACAACAGCTTCACCACCTAAGAGTCCAGCTGCTATAATTGTACCCTTTCCACTCTTTTCAAAAGAAGGTCTAAGTTTATCAAGCAAAAATCTTAAAAGTGCACCAATAAAGGCAGTAAATGACAGGTAAAACGGAAGGTATACACCCAAGCCAAGTGTCATTACGGGATAAAAACCTGATATATATAAAATAGTTGCAAGAGCCAAACCAATAAAAAAGAGCTCGGTGTTTTGTATTCCTCCAGCCATTGCCGCAACTGCAGAAGCCTGTGCTGCGGGAAAAAGCTCTGGATTACCAAATGCGTCAGCGCCATATGCTGTAACTATTGCAAGAATAACTATTGCAGAAACGATTGCTCCAACTAAACCACCAATAAGTTCAGCTATCCATTGCGCCTTTGGATTTGTTTTTAGAATATGACCTGCTTTAAAGTCATTCATAACATCACCAACTAAACCACATGCCGTTGCTACAATCGCTGCTATAAATATACCTGCAACTTCAGTTGTAGATGGTGAAACAAGTCGAGCTATTAATAAGACTACAATTCCAAATACTTCCATAGGGTTTATGGCAGACATACCAACTGTTTGGCATGACATTGCTGCAACCAGCCACACGCCAAGCACGGTAACCAACGAAGCAATAATGGGTATTTCTAATACTGTAACAAAAAGAAAGGCAAGCAATGCAATAAAAATCGGAACCCACCTAAGCGAAACGGTTGACTCACCTTCTTTTTCATTCTTTGGAGAAAATCTCATAGCAGATATCATGGATTTAAGATTTGGAAACACATTTTTTATAAAGATACCAACTCCAGTTCCAACCATAAGTCCAAGACCAAGTGAGCTTTTTATACTAGCAGCTGTAGGTGCATCAAAAAAAGATAACTCTTGTCCAAGCATTACAATTCCTAAATCACCAATAATTGCACCTAAAAACCATACGCCGATAAATACAGGACCAACTAAATACCCAACCGAAACAAGCATCGGAGAAAGCCAAATTCCCCCAAGAGATCCATAGCTCATCATATTTTTAAACCAAATCAGTGCAGGTATTTTAATAAACCAATCTCTAAAAACAGTAAATATTGCTGCAAACCCAAAAGAAGCAAAAAGCATGTGTGCTTTTTTTCCACCTTCATCACCCACAATGAGTGTTTCAGCTGCAGCTTGCCCCATTGCATACGGGAGCTTAGCCTTTTCAATAAACTGCTTTCGCATAAGGCTTGTAAAAATTAATCCTAAAAGAGTACCTGAAATAATTATAATTAAAAGACTAGATATGCTTAGCTGTACTGTTGGAAACAACATATATATTGCAGGAATAGTAAAAGCAACACCACCTGCAACCATTGAACCGGCAGACATAGCAGTATGTGTTACATTGATTTCATTTATATTTGTTTTACCCAAAGCCTTGAGTACAAACATAGATAATAGAGCTACAAACATAATGGGAAATGGCAATGAAGATGCCTTCAATGCTACAAATAAAGATGCACAAGTAACAATTATTGAACCGAGTATACCAATAATAACTGCGCGAACACTAAGCTGTTCTTTAAATGACTTTGCGTATTTAATTTCTGTTTGCATATTACCTCTATTGTCAGCATTCTACAAGAAAATCTTTTTTTTTTCAATATGTTTTATTATTTGTGCTACCAATTTTTATTATTACTGTGTATAATATATACATGAGGTTTCTGTGACATATAATTATGAATATTTTAAGAAAAGCGCTGACTTTGTGCGCAGTAAAATTGATTTTCAACCAGAGGTAGCAATTATCCTTGGCTCATGCCTTGGATGCCTATCCGAGGAAATTGAAAATCAAGTCATAATTGAATATAAAGACATACCTAATTTTTTACTTTCAACAGTTGATTCACATGCAGGAAAACTTATATTGGGAACTATTGCAGGAAAAAAAGTAGTATGTATGTCAGGGCGTTTTCACTATTATGAGGGCTATGATTTTGAACAGCTCACCGCTCCCATTAGACTTTTTAAATTATTGGGTGTGAATGCTACAATTCTTACGAACGCGGCAGGAGCTGTTAATACCCAATACAAACCAGGCGATGTTATGGTAATAAAAGACCATATTAAGCTTATGGGGTCAAGCCCATTGCGGGGCAACAATATTCATGAATTTGGGGAAAGGTTTTTTGATGTAACAAATATGTATACAAAAAATTTGCGAGAAATTGCCTTAGTATGTGCACAAAAATCGACAATAACAGTACATGAAGGTACTTATTTTTATGCAACTGGCCCTCAGTTCGAGACTCCTGCTGAAATTAAAGCGATGAGAGTACTTGGAGCAGATGCAGTTGGAATGTCAACAGTAACTGAGGCGTTAACTGCAGCTCATTGCAAAATGCCCCTATTAGCGTTATCACTTATATCAAATATGGCAGCAGGTGTCTTAAATCAAGAAGTTACAGTTGAAGAAGTTGACGAAACTGCTGAAAACTCACAAAAACGCATGAAGTTATACTTAAGAGATATACTTACAAATCTATAAGGCGGAAATATGAAAATTTTATTAAAAAATGTGCACATAGTATGCAATACAAATGCTAATACAATTGTAAAAGATGGATATTTAGGTATAGATAATGATACGATAGTATATGTTGGTTCTGAAAAGCCTGTAGATACTTATGAATATGAAAAAGATTTGTCTGGGAAGATTCTTATTCCTGGCTTAGTTAATGCGCACACACATAACCCCATGACTCTTGTTAGAGGAATAGGAAGTGACCTGCCCTTACTTAATTGGCTTGATATTGTTATGCCAATTGAAGAACATTTTACCAGTGACGACAATATGATTGGGTCAAGATTGGCTTGGATGGAAATGCTCAGTTGTGGCGTAACATCATGTTCAGATATGTATGAGTATCCAGAGTGCACAATTGAAGATATTTCAAAAATTGGTGTTAAAATCAATATGGGCCGAGGTGTATTATCGTTTGATGAAGATCAAGCAGCCCTTGAAAATTCGAGAGTTCATGATAATATAAATTTGTTCAAAAAGTATAACGATAGCGCAAACGGACGAATTAAAGTTGACTTTGCTATTCATGCTGAATACACAAACAAAGAAAAATGTATTAAAGAGTTTTCACAGATTTGCACAGACTTAAAAACAAGAATGCATGTACACATTTCGGAGTCATTAAAGGAACACGAATCATGTATAGAAAAGTATAAAAAAACCCCAACTCAATGGTTTTACGATTTAGGATTATTTGAAAATCCAGTATTTGCTGCTCACTGTGTACACCTTACAGATGATGATATAAAAATATTCAAAGAAAAAAATGCAAGTATAGTGCACAACCCTACCAGTAATCTTAAGCTTGCAAGCGGTATTGCTCCAATATCAACTTACTTGGATGCCGGTATAAATGTAGCCTTAGGTACAGATGGAGCTGCGAGCAACAATAATCTTAATATGTTTGAAGAGATGCACTTAGCCGCAATTTTACACAAGGGATTTAACCAAAATCCAACCATTATTTCACCTGCGCAAGTACTTACCATGGCCACAGTTAATGGCGCTCAACTTCAAGGAAGAACTGATATTGGCGTTCTAGAAGTTGGAAAAAAAGCTGACATCGTAGCAGTAGATTTAGATATGCCACACTTACAGCCAAACACGGATTTACTTGCTACGCTTGTATATTCAGCACAAGCAAGTGATATATACATGACAATGGTTGACGGGAAAGTTTTATATGAAAACGGAGAATATACCACAATCGATAAAGAAAAAACACTGTATGAGTTTAAGCAAAGCACAAAAAGACTCTTGAAAGACATTTAAGGAATACAATGATTTAAGGATAAGCTGTTTTTCTGTACAATAAGAATTTTACAAAAACACTGCATAATTCTTAGATTAAAGTATAGTGCTAATTTCTAAGCATATAAGTCTGTGCAATCTGTGGTTTAAAATAATATAAAATTCAAGGAGATAAAGATGGATAGAGCTGATAAGGACCTAGCATTTATGTTGCAATATGAAAATATTGCGTGGTATGAAGATGGCGAAGTTAAAATACTTGACAGAAGAATATATCCAACGAAAATTGAATTTGTGTCATGTAAAACGCATGTAGAGGTTACACAAGCGATAACTGATATGGTAACGCAAAGTGCAGGCCCCTTTACAGCAGCTGCCGTTGCTATGGCACTAGCTGCATATGAGTGTAAGGATAAATCACATTCTGAACAAATTGATTTTCTAACAAGTGCTTCTAAAACTATAAGCAATGCTCGCCCTACTACTGTTTCGCGAATGAAAATTATTACAGAAAACTGCCTTACTGTTGCAAAAAAGGCACTAGAAGAAGGTAGTAGTCCAATAGATGCAATTATGAATGCAACTATGACAATGAACAACACGCGTTACACAAAAATTGAAAAAATTGCAGAGTATTTAGTTGATATGTTTCCTAAAAAGGGAAAAATTATGACGCAGTGTTTTGGTGAAACAATTGTTGGCCAAATGTTAAAAATTGCAAAAAAAAGAAACTATGCCTTAGAAATTTTTTGTCCAGAAACAAGGCCGTACTTTCAAGGAGCTAGATTAACTGCGAGTGTTGCCTATGACCAGGGATTTGACGTAACAGTCATTACCGATAACATGGCTGCTTTTGTGATGAAAAAAGAATGTATTGATGTGTTTACTTCTGCTGCAGATGCAATATGTTTGGATGGCCATGTGGTAAACAAAATAGGAACATATCAAATATCACTTGCTGCTAAGGCACACGGCATACCATATTTTGTTACTGGCGCACCTGATAAAGGACACCCAACAATTGACACAGTGAAAATTGAAATGAGGGATCCAAACTTTGTGCTTCAAGCAATGGGTGTAAAAACGACAATGCCAGGAGTAAAAGGATATTATCCGTCATTTGATATAACTCCACCAAACTTAATTTCAGGTGTAGTTACTGATGATGGTATATATTCACCCTACGACTTACATAGATATTTTACTGAGGGAAATACAGGAGAAGTTCCTGAGCTTATTGTATAAAATATATCTTGAAACAATCAAGGTTTTATGATATAAATAAGTATGACAATTAATGACGTAGCAAAAGTTGTTGACGCAACAATACTTTGCGGTGAAGAAAGCAAAGAAAGAGAAATTTTTTCAGCCTGTGGCTCTGATTTGATGAGTGACGTTATGGCATTTGTAAAAGACCAAGTACTTCTTTTTACTGGACTTATAAATGTACAAGTTATTCGTACCGCTAGCCTCATGGACATTGGTGCCATTTGTTTTGTTCGTGGTAAATTACCATCTGAAGAAATGATTGAAATGGCAAAGGAACAAGATATCATCTTGCTTGCAACAAAATACCCAATGTATATAGCCTGTGGAAAGCTTTATAATGCAGGGGTAACTACCGGCGGAGTAAGGGATATTTAGTAGTACAAGATGAAGTACCATTTTGAAATACCCGGTGATAACTTTGCTATTGCAGGCAAGGCTTCTTCTGAGTTAAAAAACATATTAAAAGACCATAAAATACCATCACAAACTATAAAAAGAGTTGCAATTGCGATGTATGAATCAGAGCTTAATATGATTGTACATGCTGATGGGGGAACAATAGATGTAGAGCTTGATAGCAAAAGCATACGAATTGTTGTGAAGGATAATGGGCCTGGTATTTCAGATATCGATAAAGCTATGATTGAAGGATTTTCTACTGCAAATAATATTTATGTAAAGCTAGGCTATGGCGCAGGCATGGGACTTTCAAATATAAAGAGGAACACAGATAGTTTAGTAATTGAATCTGTCCAAAATGAGGGAACAACCCTTACCATGTGCATCAACTATGCATAATAGCGTAAGCAAACAGACTTTACGAAGTAATATGAAAGCACTTTTAAACGATTTTTTTAGTTTAAATGAAGAAGATACAAACCAACAAACGTTTAACACATTAACATACAAGCTTATTAAAAATTTTGAACCCTTTAAAAATGCTAATACAATTCTCGCATACTACCCTATGAAAAACGAACCCTCATGCATTGAAATAATAAAGAATACCTTGGATGATAATAAAAGACTTTTTTTACCAAGAATCGATGAAGAAAAAATGTATTTTATTTATTGTAATAGTATAGAAGAAGATCAGTTTAATAAAAATAGCTATGGAATTTTAGAACCTACGGGAAAGGATTTTTTTAATACCAGTAGACTCACAGCAGGTGACTCTGTATTTATACTTGTTCCAGGCTTTGCATTTACCCCTTCGGGAAAAAGATTGGGACGTGGTAAGGCATACTATGATAGGTTTTTAAAAGAAATATTAAATTGTAAAGCTAGAACTAACAGCAGTGTAGATTTTACAATTGTTGGTTTATGCTATTCATTTCAAATATGTCATGACTTACCAACTGAAAGTCATGATATCATAATGGATTACGTTTTATGTGAAAAGGGATTAATCACTTGTAAATAGATTGTTTTAAGTAAGGTTATTGACAAATATTCGTATATCGTGTTCAATGAGTGCGTGAACAAGTTTAATAATAGCAATGATAAGCTTATAGCATTCTTAGCATCTCTTTGTTTATTTCTTTCAGCAGTTGAATTTGTTATCCCTAAACCACTTCCATTTATGAGGCTTGGACTTGCAAATGTGCCAATAATTCTTTCTCTCTATTTATTAAAACCTAAGCAAATATTCTTTTTAATGTTATTAAAAGTAATTGGACAAGGTTTTATTTCTGGTACAGTTTTTTCATACATTTTTTTATTTTCGCTTGTTGGAACATTTACATCTGGATGTACCATGCTTATTGCCCATCGAACTGGAAAGCACTATATTGGGCCAGTAGGTATTTGTCTTTTAGGATCACTCGCGAATGCAGCTTCACAGATAGTGCTTTCAGATTGGGTATTGTTTGGTGAGTCTGCGCAATATATAGCTCCAATACTCATAATAAATGCAAGCATTACAGGATTAGCCTTAGGAATTATTACAGCTAAATTTATTGATACATCAAAATGGTTTTTTTCGATTACATCAGGTGGAGTTACTGGTAATATTGCTTATGAATAAATTATTTAAAAAAATTAATCCAAACATACTTTTTATTACAAGTATTATGTGTTTACCTGCAGTCTTTTTTGTACAAAACACAGCATTTACATGGGC
This sequence comes from uncultured Treponemataceae bacterium, assembly GCA_964371295.1. Classification (GTDB taxonomy): domain Bacteria; phylum Spirochaetota; class Spirochaetia; order Treponematales; family Treponemataceae; genus CAYJFX01. The sequence goes on along the minus strand of CAYJLT010000038.1, from coordinate 2,328 downwards.
AATTTGTTTTCTTTTTATGTTTTTGGTAATTTTGAAAAAAAAATCAATAAAATTACTACCATCAATAATTATATTTTTATCAATTGTTTTTTTTAACTTGCTTACACCAAGTGGAAAAATTGTATTTACCATTGGTTCAATTAAAATAACTGAAGGCGCTCTTCTTTTTGGTTTACAAAGGGCTGGTATTTTACTTTCTATGGTGTTTATATCACAGTATGCAATATCTAAAAATTTACACATTAAAGGAACAGTTGGTATTTTTATAAACAATATGTTTTATTACTTTGACAAACTTACAGAACATAAATCAAAATTTACTATAAAAAAGCCATTTGAATCGATTGACTCGATCCTCATTGAAGTCTATAACGACGATGAGGGGCACATAAAAGCTTCACTTAGTGAATACAAAAAGCAGGAGTTTTCACAATGGGTTATATGCATCCTTCCATTAATCATATGCTATACGTTATTAGCATTTAGTTTTATTTAATTTCAATTTTATATTTTCTTTGACATGCATAAGTCTTTGTGTTACACTATTTATATGCGCAATGCTCGTAATATAATCCTAAAACACATTCACAATCAAAATGCCGTATTTGTTTTTTCAACAGATATAGCTGCCACAACATGGGAAGATTATATAGTGGAGCATGGAGGAGTTGAAGCCATAGCAACACAGCGATTTATTGCCTGGGATAGCTTTAAGTCAAAGTGCATTAAAACCCAACACCAATCAAAAACTTCAATTCCGAGCGTACTAAGAAAGTTTTTTGCTGCGAATATCATCGAAAAAAATAAAAATAAGAATCTTTTTAGTACCATAATTAACCCACATTACATACAAAATTCTACCTCGTTTTCGAGCTGGATTGCAGGAGTACTCCCACAACTAGCATCTTGGGAAGAAAGAGTATTAAGAGAAAATATTGCCTTAGACGATGAAGATAAAGATTTTTTACTCTTAAAAAGTGAATATGAAAAATTCCTAGAAAAAAATATGCTCTTTGACCCATCATGGGAGAGGCCACCTTTTCACACAAGCGAAAACACATATTTTATTATATACCCAGAAGTAATTCAGGATTTTTCCGAATATAAAGAAATTCTTTATTCAGCGCCTTCTATCGAAATAATTTCAATCGACCAAATTGAAAAGGATATTGAAGTTATTCAATATACAAATGTAAGAAGTGAACTAAGAGATTGTGCTTTATTTATAAAAAATGCATGTTCACCACTAAGCGATGGCGGAAAGGGTCTTTCTTGGGGTGATATAGCAGTATCTGTAAAAGACTTAGATACATTTGAGCCATACATAAGGCAAGAGTTCGCATTATATAATATTCCTATTCGAGTAAGAAGCGGAAAGCAATTAACAAGCTATGCAGCGGGAAGATTATTTCCACTTATTCAAAATTGTTATACTGAGAATTTTTCTTTTGATTCAGTTAAAACCTTTCTTTTAGACCCTGTTTTTCCATGGAAAGACATGATAGTTGCAAAGCAGTTAATTGATTTTGGAATAAAGAACAATTGCCTTTGTTCATATGATGGTGTTGATATTTGGGAAAATGCATTTAAATCAGCAAACAAAGAAGAAAGAGCCAGAGAATTTTACAAAAGTTTTAAAAAGTCTATAATTTCAATTGCAACTTCAACAAATTTTTTCTACCTTCGAGAACATTATATGGCATTTAAGAAACTCTTTTTTTTAGATGAAAAAATTAGTGAAGCAGCAGATATAATTATTAGTCGATGTATTTCAGAGCTTACAATACTCATTGAGCTTGAAAGTAGTTTTACTGAAGCTACGGCATGCAAAAATCCCCTATCCTTTTTTATAGAACATCTTCAAACAAAAGATTATGTCGTACAAACAAAAGAAAATGGTGTAAATCTTTTCACTTATAAACTTGCTTCATCGGCTCCATTTAAGCAGCATATAATTTTAGATTCTTCTCAAAATGCACTTACTGTATCAAATCACTCCCTGTCCTTCCTTAGAGATAGCAAACGCAAGCAGCTTGGTCTGGTAGATGAAAGCACCTCAACAAGCTTTGTTAGCTTATATACCCTCCACAGTACAGAAAGTGTGCGTTTTTCATTTAGCCAAAAAAGTTTTTCAGGATTTGAAATTCCTTACAATGCATTAAAATCAAGTGAAATCTTTATGGATGAGCAAGGGAACTATAGTAATGATAAAAGGCGTAGCTCTGACCCATACCAGTTGGAAAAAAATCTTTTCTTAAACAAAGATGAACACATACAAACAGTACATGCAATTCAACGAAGTGGCTTGCAAAACTGGCTAGCGACTCA
>CAYJLT010000037.1:0-15867 GCA_964371295.1 uncultured Treponemataceae bacterium | reverse complement strand
TAGAGTTAGAAACTCCTGTACTTCCAATATTAGCACAAATGGAAATTGAAGGCATAAGAATAGAAAAACAAAAGCTTTTTGATTACTCAAAGGAGCTTGAAACAGAAATAGCGGATGTGGAACAGTCAATTTATAGATTAGTGGGCCGAGAGTTCAATATAGCAAGCACTAAGCAATTACAAGAAATACTTTTTACAGAACTAAAGCTTCCTACAGGAAAAAAAACAAAAACGGGGTATTCAACCGATACAAATGTTTTACAAGAAATAGCCGCACTTCACCCGGTTCCACAAAAAATACTTGATTACAGAACAATGGCAAAATTAAAATCTACATATGTGGATGCCCTCCCAGCTCTTACAGACTCAGAGGATAGAATTCACACAAGTTTTATGCAAACGGGGACAGCAACAGGCCGCCTTTCGAGTCGAGACCCAAATTTACAAAACATTCCAATACGAGACGAATCTGGTCGCCGAATCCGCTCAGCCTTTATTGCGCCCGACAACAGAATGCTTGTAACGGCCGATTATGCTCAAATTGAGCTTGTGATACTTGCCCACCTTTCCGAAGATGAAAACTTGTGCAAAGCGTTTATAGATGGTACCGATGTTCACAGAACGACAGCAGCCCTGATTTTTAATGTAAGTGAAAAAGAAGTAACTGCAGATCAACGGAGAACTGCAAAAACGATAAATTTTGGTGTCATGTATGGGATGAGCGCTTTTCGCTTGTCAAATGAACTTGGCATACCAAGAAGTACTGCAAGAGAGTTTATTGAATCATATTTTGCAACATATGCAGGTATTCAAAAATTTATGCACAGTACAATTGAAAAAGTTGAGCAAGTAGGCTATGTTGAAACAATTATGGGGCGCCGCCGCTATATTCCAACTATTACAAGTAAAAATAAAATGGAAAAAGCTGGGGCTGAGCGTGTAGCTATAAACACACCAATTCAAGGCTCAGCTGCGGACATTGTAAAGACAGCCATGCTTAATGTGAATAAGGCCTTGAATGATGAATTTCCAACAGCAAAGATGCTCTTACAAGTTCACGATGAACTAATTATTGAATGCGATGAAAAAGACACAAGTAATGTAGAAGCTCTTATTACACGAGAGATGGAAAAAGCAGTTAAACTCTCAATTCCCTTGCGTGTAAGTGTAGAAAGTGCAAAGAGTTGGGGAGACTTTCACTAATGAGTGAAAAGAGAAAAATAATAGGGCTTGCAGGGCCTATTGCAGCCGGCAAAGATGTTATATCAACTTATTTAAAAGAGCATTCGTACAGTGAAATAAATGTTGATAAACTGGGACATATTGCACTTGAATCTTCAAAAGCTGAAGTTTTATCTCTTTTTGGCAAGATAGCCAAGAAGAAAAAAATTGAACTCATATCAAAAGACGGAACTTTAAACAGGTCAAGTCTTGCAAAAATAATTTTTGAAAACAAAGAAAATCTCAATAACCATGAATCTATTCTACATCCAAAGATGAATGCTTTAATAAAAAAAGAATTACAAGAAAATCCAAGTAAAAACTACGTAATAAATGCAGCAATTTTACACAAATTTGACGTAATAAAAGACTGTTACTTAGTAATTTATGTTACCGCAAACCCATGCATCCGCTACAAGAGAGCAAAGTTACGCAGCAATATATCAAAAATGCAGTTTTTTAAAACTTTTTTGTCCCAAATTGAAATCTACTCTAAATGTAAAAAATTAAATGCCGATATATATAGAGTAGATAATTCTGAAACGCAAGAAAGATTGCTAAAAAACGTAGAAAAAATTCTATATTCTTGCTAAAGAAAGGATAACTTATGGAACAAAAGAAAATTTTATGGATTGTAGCAGCCCTCGGTATTTTTTTACTGGTTATTTTTTTAGGCACTCTCATTATATATTCTCCACAGCAAACAATGCCAATGAATACAATGGCTCCTACGGGTAGCAATACCTGGATAGACACCCAACAAGTAGTACCAACTCCACCCTCACAGCAACAACCAATGGAACAAGGTCAAGAAAACCCTCCTTTAGGCCAAGCGCAGTCTTTATCGCCTACAATATCTCAGGATTCCATAATGCAATCAGGAGATTTGACGGTAATAAGTCAAGGAAGCACTACTGTATATGCCCAAGAAGGAGTTACAACAATAGACTTGACACAAAACCAAGAAAGAAATCCTTCTACTATAGCAGCAGAGCCAGCTGTTCGCCCTGTAGCAACGAGAGTACCTACAACAACAAAAACCACAGTTACTGAAGCTAAAGAAACAAACACAACACAATCAACGCCAAAAGCAGTATCACCTGCAGAACCCAAAAAGCCAACCAACCAATACTGGGTTCAAGCTGCGTCTTTCGTGAGCAAACCAAATGCGGAAAATGCAAGAAATGAGCTAGTTAAGCAAAAAATCCCAGCAGAAGTGTTTACACACCTTGATGGAGGTGTTACTTATTATCGTGTTCGAGTTGGGCCTTACACGACAAAAAGTGAAGCCGAGTACTGGAATGCACTAATAAAAACTGTTGACAACTTTGCAGATGCAAAAAGTTATGTTACAGATACTTCAAAACCAGCGCAGTAAATAAAAAATCTTCTGAATTGCTAGAATTTTTGAAGAAAAATACTAAAAAGATAGTATGAAAAACATACTATCTTTTTTTATGGTTATGCAAGTACTTTTTTTCTATTCTGTAATTTATACAGAAGAAACAAAGTTAAAAGATGATTATCTCTTTATTTCAGGGCTAACACTTTCAAATAAATATATCCAAGCACGTGTATTTAGCGAACTAGAAAAGCCCAATGATAAGAAACCTAGCTACGACATAACGGCATGGGGTATTGAAATAAACCCCTTTGCTTTTTTTTCTCTAAACATAGGGAATAATTCATATTCTGGTATATGGTCTCGATTAAACAATCCTTCACCAAGTAAAATTTCTCCCCTCAAACAAAAGTATGTCATCCAAAAACGCCTACTCTCATCACTACCATCATCCACTTCAAGTAAAAAACCGCTTTCTATAGAGCTTAACCTATCATTCCCTTTAGTTGCGGTGCAGGCAATTTCATCTATATCACCAGAGGAAACAACATTTTCCGGCATAGGATTTAGTATTCCGTTTACACTGTATGATAATAAAGACAATCCCCACTTGCAAGTTAGTGGAAGGTGGAGCAACGCTTGGAAAATGACAAAGCTATATGCAAAAGAGAGTGATTCATGGTTTTCAGATTCAAAACTTTATCTACCTGATTACTATCACTCTGCAATTAGTGAACTTTCTTTAAGGCTGCCATACAATACTGTATTACTTTCAACGGGTATTTCTCAAAACCCTTTTGAAAAACCATCTGGTTTTTTTCGAGGTGAATATTCCCTTCAAGTTAACCCTTTTTTACTAAATGCACAATTTTTTATCTGTGAGGTTAACTTTCTTGATCAAAATGGGCGGTTTCAACAAGATACCATCAAGGCTAGCATAAACCCACAGCTCCGATTTAATTATTTTAGCGGTATTGTTCGTTCTTTTAAACTGGGGGGAACTGCGAGCATTGAGCTTCAAAATGGGGATAGCTTTTTTGATGAAGCTAGATGGGTTGCTTTTTTTGATATTGAATCTGAGATACAGTGTATTTTTATAACTTTTAATGCCTCTGCTTCACTTTCAGACCTCCTTATCAATTCTGAAAGTAACAATAGTACAGCCCCTTTGCAAAATAACAGTCCTTTAAAAATTCAGACAACCATTTTGCTTCGTCCATGGTATTTTGAAATTATTGATAGGGTATGGAGCATAGGCGGGGCTTATGAAAACGAAATTTTCAAACCAACAGAAAGTGGAGATCTTATTGTAGATATAAAATTATCTGCAAAATCTAAAATTGAGGATATCGCATTAATTAGCAGCAACTTATATGCCGAAAGTAAAATATCTCTGGAAAAAGCTCAAAAAAACGCTTCTGTTGTATATGGTGCAAAACTAAAACTTGCGTTAATGGTGAATTTTTTTGAACTTAACCAAAAACTAGAGCTTTCTGCGCAAAGCGAATTTAACCCAACCAGTAATACAATAAAATCAGAATTTTCACTCACTTTTGCAATTGATGCATGAGAAAACTTATTAATTTGCTTTTAAAAGAGATTTTGAACCTTCAGATATTAGCATTGTGAGTGTCTTAGTGATTTGCTGGATAGAAATATCTACCTTGCCCTGAACAAAGTCTGCATACAACGAAATAATACCACCCGCAAACAAATCTAACACTATTAAGAATTGTGGGTCTTTTTTTACATTTACAGGGACTGAAGCATCTGTCGATATCCGTTCAACAAGACTCGTTTTAACTTTTCCAATAAAGTCTATTGAAAGCGTATAACACATTATTTCTCGATAAAACTTCATATTATCTGAAATAATAATTTCAAGCTTTTCTAAAAAAGGTGTCGGGTCCATCAAAAAATTAGTAAAATTAAAATCTAACAAAATTTCATTAATTTTTTGAAAAATTTCATCGGCAATTTCATCTTTCACATCATTCGGGTTTGTATAATGTGCATAAAATGTACCTCTGTTTAAATCTGCTAAGCGCACAATATCAGAAACAGATATCTTGTCTGCATCCTTCTCTTGCATAAGGTCTACATAAGCTTCTCTAATTAGTCTCTTTGACCTAATAGCACTACGATACTTTGCTTTTTGTTTTTTTACTACTTCTTCCACTTTTAAGCTCCAGAATGATATTTTTTAAATATTAAAGAACTACACATATAACATAAATAATTCTATTTTTATAATATACTTCAATATTATAAAATAGTCAACGTCTGCTTGATTTTATACAACATATTCTTACATTTTTTTGAGAATTTTGAAGATAATTATGCAAAAATCACCTTTAAAACCTAAAAACCAAAGCCTTTTTCTACCCTTTAATAGCGCCTCCAGCTACCCCTTCAGCCAATCGCTTTTGGAAGGTTAAATATGCTATTAATACAGGAATAGTAGCTATAATAAGAGCCGCTATTTGCCACCCAAGCTGTGTACCAGTTCTGCTTGAAAAAGAAAAGATTCCAACAGGAAGAGACTTAGTTGCTTCAGAACTTGCTAAAACTAATACAAGAATAAATTCATTCCATATTCCAAGTCCTGACATAACACAGATTGTAATAATTACAGGTATGGTCATGGGAACTATAATACTCATAAAGGTCCTAAATGGAGTAGCTCCATCAATATAAGCAGATTCAATAAGGCTTCCTGGTAAACCACGTATAAATTGCGAAGAAAGCATAACAGACAGAGGTAAACCGAAGGCAGTATAGACCAAAATAATTCCTAGATGGGTGTCTGCTAGGTTTACACTTGATAGCATAAGGAATAATGGAATTATTACCTGATTTATATCAATAAGGTATCCAAGTCCTATAAGTGCTCCCACAATTGCAGCAATTTTTTTATACCGAAATTTGCTTATACCATAGCCAACCATTAAGCCCAAAACGACTACTGCCGCAGTTGAAACAAAGGTATATAAAATACTATTTAAGAATTTCGATCCTAACTCACCTCTATTCCAAGCTGAGCTATAGTTCCACCAAATTGTATTCCAGTTTATAGCGCGCTGATGACTTTTGGGCAATAAATCCGCCGTTAGAGTCTCTCCATTTTGTAAAAGAGCTATATCTTCATATCCCTGTTCGATAAGCTCAGCTTTATCAAAAAAATGCAGCTTTAAACGTCGCCCTGGAGCCATTGTTGTAGACTCAATAATTAATAATTTTTCAGCTATTTCATCTATTTGGCTTACTGTTAATCCATACTCTGCTAATAAACCATCAGGATACAAGATATTCAATTGGGGTGGTACTACAACATATTCATCATATTTATTATCAAACATTGCGTGCGGTAGAGCATAGATATTCATGCTCAATTCTTCGTTCGTTTTAAAGGAAGAATATGTCATCCACACGAGAGGAACTAAAGTAATACAAGCCCATGCAATAAATATTATATATGATAAAGGCTTTGCAATATATGTTGACCATATTGAAGAAGTAAATGTTTTTTCTGTAACTATTGTAGATTTCATATTAATGCTCCTCATGTGTTCCAAGCTTACGCCCAATCCAATTACTAGCAAGAATCATAATAATACTAATAACAACAACAGTATTTGAAATTGCAGAACCATAAGCAAAACGAAGAGGATTTACATAGTTTTGAAAGGCCGTCCTGTACATAAAAATTGGTAAAACTTCTGCATTCATTCGGGTAATACCTTCTGATGTAATTGAAAAAATTAAAGCAAACCCTTTTAAAGATCCTGCAATAGCAAGAACACAGGAAACTAAAATAGTTCCAGCCAAAAGAGGAACAATAATTTTTGTAAAAATTTGAGGTTCTGTCGCTCCATCAATTTTTGCAGCTTCAATCATACTTTCATCTATTTTTTGCAAGTTTGCTAAAAATATTATCATGTAAAAGCCTGTATACATCCAAATCAATGCCACTGCAATTGGTACCATGGCTGTATTTGGATCAAGCATCATGGTAAATTGTTTATCTGGATCTCCTGAAACCATCTGCATAACTGTTGAAACAGGACCGTTGGGGGCAAATATCATTCTCCACATTATACCAATAACAATAGTTGATAAAAACTGAGGTAAAAACACCATTGATTGAAAAAAATTACTTGCACGAACTTGCTTTCTAAAAAGGATAAAAGCTAAAATAAAGCCAATGGGAATTTGTCCAAAAATAGAAACTACAACAACAATCATGTTGTTCTTAAAAGCATGCCAAAAAGCAGGATCAACTATCATTGTTTTATAATTTGTTAACCCCATAAAATTCCATTCCCCACCTCTATTGGGGTTAAAATCTGAAAAGCTTAAAAACACCGAGTACACTATAGGATATGCCACTATGAGTAAATATAAAATTACCCCTGGCAAAATAAATAGTAAAAATGTTGAAAAATCTTTATAATCACTTTTTTTCATGTCTGCGCTCCTAAATGTTTTTATGCAATAGCTCATTATACCTCTTTTTCTAATAAAGCTCAACATTACTATAAAAAGAAATACAAGTAATGTAAAAAGGGCTGCCCTCAGGCAGCCCTTTTTACGGGTAGCAAGTTTTATCTAGCTAAGGCTTCAACTTCTCTAGCAACCTCGATTGGTGATTTTGAACCACTAACGATTTGTTGCATACCTGTGTTTAGTGCATCATTAGGAGCACCTGTAAGGAAGGCATCAATAACTTGTGTTATAGGGGCTCTTGCAGCCAAGTCTGCTTTTAGAGATACAATTCTAGGCATATCACTTGGAGGAGTATAACCTTTTAAGTGTGCGCCTGAAATTGCACCGTCTCTTAAGCGTTGTTCGGTTTCTGCTTCGCTATTAAAGAAATCAATCCACATCATTGCAGCTTCTTCTACACCTTTGTCCATTGCTGACTTTGTAATACCATATCCAACTGACTTAGCAGCAGCAACTGTTCCAGCTTGTCCTCTAGATCCAGGGATTTCAGGGAAAGCAATCAAAGTCATTGTTTCTTGAAGTTCAGGTGAAATGTTTCCTGCGTCCCATTGACCTGACATAAAGAATAAGTATTGTCCGTTGTTAAAGTTAGAAATACCTGTACCTGTGTCTGTAAGAACACTTTCAGAAGAAAGAACGCCATCGTCTACCATCATTTCTAAGAATTCTAAACCTTCAACAAATCCTGCGTCTGTAAACATAGCATCGCCTGCAACAGCTTTTTGAGGGAAGTCTGCCATACCAGTTGATTGAGCGACTATTGTAGAATATACGCATGAGCCCCATACCCAAGAACCTGCACCGTGTGTTCCAAGAACTTCAATGCCGTTTCTGTCCGCTACTGAAACCATTGCTTTCATGTCGGCATATGTTTCAGGTAAGTCAAGCCCAAGCTCATCAAGTAGTGCTACATTTGCAAATACAACAGTAGTTATGTTCGCAATTCCAAGTGGTACATAATAGTAGTCACCGTCAGCATTGTCTGCAGCACCAAATTTTGCTAAATCGTATTTATTTGTGTCTAAAAGATAAGTAATATCTACTTGCTGTCCAGCTTCTTGCCAAGGAGCTCCCCAGCGTGCGTCTGAACCCATGTATGCAACATCTGGTACGTCACCTGATGCTAATCGTGCAACAACTTTTTGATGATAAGCATCGTCAAAAAGAAGCTCATATTGAACATCAATATCAGGGTTTTCAGCTTCAAAAGCTTCAACAATTCGCACAAAACTTTGTCCTTCAGCTCCAGCATTGTCGCCATAGCCCATGATGTTTAATACTGTTTTATCACTGCCACCTCCGCAGCCGATAAAAACCAAACTAACTGCACTCACTAAAAGTAAAGCCACCAACAACGAAGTTCTAATTTTTTTCATTTCACTTCTCCTAAAATAATTTTAATTACTACAACTTTTTCGTAATGTACCGAGATATCGTTATAGTTTAGATTGGATACCATCCAACTATTTAAATGGTAACACTGTATTAACAATATGTAAAGCGAAAAGTTACAAATTTTAACTATTTTACTTAAATTTATGAAGTAAATACTATTTTACAAAGAAAATAATGCTTTTTGCTTTTCATTCTAAAAAATAGGTGCTATAATTAAGATGTTATAACTTACGGAGGCGCTATGAAGTATGGTTTTTTTGACAATGAAAAACGTGAGTATGTAATTGACCGTGTAGACATTCCTGTTTCGTGGACAAATTATATTGGAACTGAAAAAATGGGCTCTGTCCTTTCACAAAATGCTGGTGGTTATAGTTTTTATGAATCACCTGAAAATCATCGCATTACACGATTTAGGGCTAATGCTGTTCCCTTGGATAGGCCAGGGCATTATGTATACATTCGAGACAACGACACAAAAGATTATTGGTCTGTTTCTTGGCAGCCGGTTGGTAAAAGTCTTGAAGAGGCAAAGTATGAATGTCGACATGGACTTTCATATTCAAAATACACGTGCAACTACTCTGGCCTTGAAGCAAGTCAAACCATTATGATTCCACGCTCAAAGAACGTTGAACTTTGGGATGTCAAAATAAAAAACAATTCAGATAAAGATAGAAATATTTCACTTTTTTCTTACTGTGAGTTTTCTTTTAACTTAATAGAAATTGATAACCAAAACTTTCAAATGAGTTTATATTGTGCCGGCTCTGATTATAAAGATGGCGTTATAGAAATTGATAACTTTTACGACCCATCGATGTATCATTTTTTTACCTCGAGTTTTGAGCCAGATAGTTTTGATTGCTTGAGAGACAGTTTTATTGGAAATTACCGAACGGAAACAAATCCAATAGGTGTTGAAAATGGAAACCTTTCTGGTAGTTATGAGCTCGGAAACAATCATTGTGGAGCCTTACAAAAAGCATTTACCATTCCAAAAGGTAGCGAAATGCGTGTTGTTTTTATGCTCGGGGTTGGAAACAGAGAAGAAGGTTTAAAAGCAAAAAAACAATACTCAGATTTAAAAGAAGTTGATAAAGCTTTTGCAGAACTACAAGCCTTTTGGGATGAAAAGTGCTCGAAGCTACAAATTGACACGCCAAACAAAAACATGGATACCATGATTAACACATGGAACCTTTATCAAAGTGAAGTAAACATTATTTTTTCACGTTTTGCCTCATTTATTGAAGTTGGTGGGCGAACGGGGTTAGGCTACAGAGATACTGCGCAAGATGCTATGTGTATTCCGCATTCAAACCCAGAAAAGTGTAAACAACGCATTGTAGAGCTTTTGCGTGGTTTAACAAGCTCGGGCTATGGACTTCACCTTTTTGACCCAAAACACTTTGACCCTAATTATAAAGAAGAAACATTTGTGTCGCCTACCGTTAAGCCAAGCCCCAAAGGCGAAGGCTTAGTACATGGATTGGAACACACATGCTCAGATGATGCCCTCTGGCTTGTCCCCTCAATTATTGAATATGTAAAAGAAACAGGCGAATATGCGTTTTTGGATGAGGTTTTGGGCTATGCAGACGGCGGAAGCGGGACTGTGTACGAGCACATGCAAAAGATACTTGACTTTTCAACAGAACAAGTAGGGGCCACAGGTATTTGTAAAGGTTTGCGTGCCGACTGGAATGACTGCTTAAACTTAGGTGGTGGGGAAAGCGCCCTTGTATCCTTTTTGCACTACTGGGCACTCTCTGAGTTTGTAGACCTTGCAAACCACCTTAAAAAGGACAAAGATGCAGAAAAATATAGTGTTGTAGCACAAAAAGTATTTGATGCGTGTGAAAAGCATCTTTGGGATAAAGACTGGTACATTCGGGGTATTACCAAAAATGGTAAAAAAATCGGCACGAGTGAAGACAAAGAGGGAAAGGTTCATCTTGAGTCTAACACATGGGCGGTTGTTTCTGGGCTTTCTAAGGGAGAAAGGGCGCAAAAAGCAATGAATGCGGTTGACTCGCACCTGTATTCTGAATGGGGAATACACTTAAATGGGCCTTCGTATGGAACGCCAAACGATGACATAGGCTTTGTTACACGTGTTTACAAAGGCATAAAAGAAAATGGCGCTATTTTTAGCCACCCAAACCCGTGGGCGTGGGTAGCAGACGCAAAACTTGGAAACGGAAACAGGGCAATGAAGTTTTACAATGCCCTTTGCCCCGCACGCCAAAATGACCTTATTGAAACAAGGCAAGCAGAACCTTATTCATACTGCCAATTTATTATGGGTAAAGAACACACCGCTCACGGAAGAGCTCGCCACCCATGGCTCACCGGTTCTGCAGGTTGGGCGTACTTTGCCGCAACAAGATATTTAACTGGTATTCGTTTTGGCTTTGAAACCATGATTGTAGACCCCTGCATTCCGTCCGACTGGAATGGCTTTACGGCAACAAGAAAGTGGCGAGGTGCTACCTTTACCATTGAGGTAAAAAATCCAAACCATGTTGAAAAAGGCGTAAAAAGCATAAGCGTGAATGGTACGGAAGTTGATGCGATTTCGGTAATGCCAAAAGATAGCGTAAACAATGTTGTGGTTATAATGGGATAAAAAAAGGGGCTTCAGAGCCCCTTTTTTCTGTTTCCTATTAATACGTATCTCTGAGCGTTTTTACACTGAGTGCTTTTTCGATTTCGTCTTTTGTTTTTTCTCCCATGTAGCGAATGGTATATTTTTCGCCTGCAAGGAGTAGCACGTTGTTGTCGCTTAGGCGCTCCCTTGTTTGCCTATTTTTGCGTTTTGAAAAGAGCTTGGTATCTTCTTCATCATTTATGTCGAGCACAGTATAAAAGGCAGGTTTATCGCTTTCAAGCACAATGTGGAGTTCTTCACCAACTTTTTCTATTGTATGGCGCACATTGGCTCCTTGAATAGCACTTTCTCTTGGGAGCGAAAGCCATGCAAAAGACCTACATTCTTGGCTGTAGTCTTTTTCGCCCTTCTTTTTCCACTGTAGAAGCATAAACTCGTTATATTTATTGCAATCAGCAATGTCTAAATCGAGGCATGAAACAGAAGTGCCTGCACCTACTGATATAGTACTAACTTTTTCATCTACAATGCTACCATCAAAGTTCATACGCGTAATTTTTACATCCACATCAAGGCTTTTTGCATGGTCGTTTATTATAAAGCCAAGAACCTTGTCACCTTTTACATAGAGTGAGCCGTAGAGCATTTGGTAAAAGCGTTTTGCTTCGTACTGCAAGAGCTTCCAGTGTCCTGAGTATTCAATTGACGACCAACTTGCAACCGGCCAGTTATCGTTTATTTGCCAGTAAAGCGTTCCCATACAAATGGGGCGACTCGACCTCCATGCATCTACTGCATACTTTATTGCCCATGCTTGTTGCACTTGAGAAAGGTATAAAAAGTCTTCAACGCCCTTAAATGGGAATCTAAAGTAACGTGCTATGTTTTCGATTATTATTTGATTTCCCCGCGGGTTTCTCTGGTGGTAGAGCATAGTAGGAGCCGTTGGGTTTATTTCGTCTTTGTTTGCGTACGAGTGCACGCTTGAAAGAGATGGAAACGATTGGAAGCCAAACTCCGAGCAAAAGCGCGGTTTTACATCGAGGTAGGATTCAAACGGTTTTCCTTCGTGCCATACCATCCAGTTATGCATGTCGCCTTTGGTGTCGTCGTGCCAAGAATCTGAGTAATCGTTTTCTCCTGCGCACGGAGATGATGACCACCAAAGCCTATCTTTGTCGAGTTTTTTTACCGCCTTACCTACGACACCTTCATTTAAGCGGTCGTAGTTTACAACATACTGCAATGGCGATTTTTTTGTTTCTTCAAACCAGTTTAAAGCTCCAACATCTTCGTTGTTCCCGCACCATAGCGCAATACTCGCATGATGTGATAAGCGTTTTAACTGAAAATCTACTTCGCCTTCTACAATTCGTAAAAAATCTTCATCGGCAGGGTACATTGCACAGGCAAACATAAAGTCGTGCCATATGAGAAGCCCTAGCTCATCACAAATAGCATAAAAGTCGTCTCTTTCGTACTGCCCCCCACCCCATATTCGAACCATGTTCATGTTTGCGTCTACCATCGAGGTAAGTAAATAGCGGTACCTCTCTTCTGTTTCAAGGGAAGGCATAGCGTCCATTGGAATCCAGTTTCCACCCTTACAAAAAATATCTGTTCCATTTACGCTAAACACGAGTGACTTTCCCCATTCGTCCGCTAGGCTTCTACCAAGCATTGTTCTAAAGCCAAGTTTTGATTTCCAATCCTCATCTCCTGTTCCGCTTGCACGCACAGAAATTTCATAAAGGTTTTGCTCACCATAGCCAGATGGGTACCACGGCATTGCATTTTTTACGTCTATGCTTACGGTTACAAGGTCTTTACCTTTTGCAAGTTTTACATCTTGTAAGGTGCTAGAAATATTGAGTTCGTTTATTAAAATATTTACTTCTTCTATAGTTATGTCTTCTTCACGTATATTGCTAAAGTGGATGTCTAATTCAAGATTCCAGTCGGAGCCTTCTTTTTTTATATCGTTTAGGGGAGTAAAGCGAGGTATTACACCTTCAATGGTAACGCCGTTTCCACATACAATTTTTGGTATCTTGTAAATGCCTGATACCATAAGGCTTGGCCCCCAATCCCATCCTGCATGGCATTGTGCTTTTCTAATTAAGTTACAGTGCATAGATTGTACAGGGTACACACTGTGCGGAATAGCGTAGGTAAGTTTTTCTGCCTTTTTATATGCTTCAGTTTCTGCGCCATAGATAACAAGCCCTAGCTCGTTAGACCCTTCTTTTGCTACATTTTTTATATTGAATGTATAACGGCTAAAAGAGTTTTCACATTTTCCAATCAAGGTTCCGTTAATAAAAACATCGGCAATAGTGTCTACTCGCTCTAACATAAGGGTGATTTCTTTTTGCGATAGGTTTTCTTTTGATAAGTCGAAACTTGTTTCAAACTTCCATGTACTTTTTCCAAGCCAAAGAAAGTCTTTTTCATTTTCACCTTCATAGGGATGAGGATAGTTTCCTGTATTTAAAATGAGGGCGAGTGTGTCTGCAGGAAGCTTTGCCGTATAGCTGTGTTCTGCCTTTTCAACGCATAAAACATTCCACATAGTTTCTTTCATGTCAATAACCATATATAACTCCTCGTATGCAATAGAGTATTCGCATTTCTTTGCACTCTAATATAAAGAGTATGCTTTGTCAATAGACATGAAAGTGTTTAAACCGAGTAGAACCTATTATCACACATCCTATAGTTTACTAATTTCAACAATAACACCCTCTTCTTCGACCATAAAATAGGCATCGACACTTAAGGTAAAGTCATCGTAATACTTTTCAAACATATAAAACCCATCATCGCCGTTTACAATAACTTCAAAGTCAAATAGTTCAAATATTTTTGCATATTCAGGGAGGGTTTTATCATACTCTCCCAAATAGATTATTCTTTGGGTGCTGGGCAAAGGCTCACTTGAAACAATCAATTCTTTCTTTGTATACTGCATGTTGTTACTTGCAAAGGCAAGAAAATCTGGAACACCGAGGCCTTCCAATCCAGGAATCGTATTATATCGGTCATACATAGAAATGAAAAAGTCACTGTTGATTTTTAATACGCCGTCTTCCTCTACGAATTCTACCCTATAGTTACCGTCAAATTCACCAAACGCTAGGGTGTTAATGATTAAAGCATCATCTTTCATGGTACTAATATCTAGTGAATCTAAATCGATACTAATAACCCCATAACCCATGCCGCTTCTTACAAGATAGAACTCCCCATCAAACTCAAAGAAATTGCCTTCAAGCCTCCATTGCATGTTTTCCATGTACTCTTTAGTGAAGAACTGGCTGAAATAGTTATGAACCTCTGCCTTACTCGAAAAATTATACACAGGCACATAGGTATTCCCAAGGGGGTCGGCAATATAACCGCTTGGAACAGAAGCATTTGGGGGAATTAACATTGCAGGGTCCTCATTGTTATTAAAAGCTCTTTCGCTCTCATAAACTGCCTTCTTGGTATCTTCTGCGCTGTCAGAGAGCTCTGCGTTAAAAGAATCGCTATAGATCTCATTTAGCATATATAAAGCATTTTCTACCATCTTCGCACTATAGAGGGACCATTCATCAAATACAATATCGTAGGTGTAGATGCTACCGTATGTATCCACCGCAAGCCATTCTTCTGTAGTAAACTTTTCAGGAGCGTTTGTTCCAACTTGAAAAACTGCGCAGACCTTTCCTAAAATTACCTGATCCTCTGCCCTTCTTAAGGCCCTACCTTCAAAGTAGTCAGAACCAAGGGAAGCAACTAAAGCTTGTTCATAGTTGAAGGGGATGTTTTCTGTCGTTTGACCTCTCCCTTCTTGAGGTGCTGCGCCACTGCCTATTAATGGAAAAGTGAGCACCATGAGTGCTAGAATTAAAAATCTTTTCATTTTATAGCTCCTAGGCTATGTAGTTTTATTTAAGAAAATTCTACCATGAGAACCTCAATAAGTCAATGTGCCAAACGGCACATAAAGCAAAGTAAATAAGAGCTAGAAAAAATATTCAAAATATGCTAGGATAATTTATAGTTTATTTTACGCAAAAAAAAGCTAATTAGGAGTTTTTTATGACAGCAACAGAAGTAATTTTAGGAAGAAGAAGCATTCGAAAATACAAGGATGAGGTGGTAAGCCGTGCGGTAATGAAAGAAATCGTAGATTTGGTACGATTTTCCCCCTCATGGGCAAATACTCAAATAGCTCGCTTTACCCTTATAGACTCGCCAAAGGTAATAAAAGAAATAGCAGAAAGTGGCGTAAATAGTTTTTCTTATAATATTAAAACACTTGAAAATGCAAAAGGTGTTGCTGTTTTAAGTTACACAAAGGGTAAAAGTGGCTCTTTAGAAGGCAAGGGCGAAGGTATCGAAAAAAAAGACTTTTGGGAAGCCTTTGATTCGGGAATAGCATGTCAAACATTTTGCCTTGCAGCCCACGAAAAAGGTGTTGGCACATGTATTTTTGGTGTTATAAACGCGGAAGAAATTGCGAAAATTATTGCCCTTCCCGAAGGTGAAAGCGTTGCCTCACTTATTGTGTATGGCATTGCCGATGATGCCCCAGTGGCTCCAAAAAGACGCTAAGTAGAAGATATTTTAACGTTTATGTAAGGCTTAAGTCTAAAAACAGTTTTATCCCTTGAAGAAAAAGCGTGTTCCTACTACAATAACCGTATGGAAAAAGTTTTAAAAAAATACTTTGGTTTTAGCTCATTTCGAAAGGGCCAAAAAGAAATAATAGAAACGGTTGTGTCAAAAAAGGACACCCTTGT
>CAYJLT010000036.1:13098-16242 GCA_964371295.1 uncultured Treponemataceae bacterium | reverse complement strand
TCTTCTACTTCTTCTAAGCTTTCAACTTCATCAAGTTCTTCTACTTCTTCTAAGCTCTCAACTTCGTCAAGTTCTTCTACTTCTTCTATTGGTGCTGTTTTTACAACTCGCGGTGGCATTTTAGCCTTTTCAGTATCTTGAGGAGCAGCAACGGCATTTACAACGATGTTGCCACTTGATAATATTTGCTCAAGCATACGCTTTATTTCATCAGTTGAAGCGCTTCCTATTTGACTGTGAGCAGGAGCAGACTGTTTCCCAACAGCTGCCATAATTTCGTCCCAGCTTTTATCAAGTATATCTGAAACTTCTGCATCATATTTTTTTGCACGACTGCCAAGGCTTTTTTTAATACCCGTCGCAACCTCATTTTTTCGCAAACTAATGCTTTTCGTCACTGCATTCCAATCAATATCTTCTTTGCTTGTTAGATACTCATTGATAAGTGAAAACTGAAAGCGTTTTATTCGATCGCGAATCACAACCATATCATCTTGTTTTGCATTAAAAATTAAAAATATAACAAGATACGATGTAATAAATATACAAACAAGTAAAAGAATTTTTACCGCATCGGGGAAAACAAAAAGTTGTTCATTGTACCAGTGTGCAACTTGAATATTTGGAACACTTTTATCAACTAAAAGCACAAGGCTGTCATCATCTGATACTGTTACCAACCGATTAAGTCCTTGTTCTATAGTCTCAAGAGAGTTTCCAATAGTATCAATGAGCTGCTCTTGTCCAGTATTTGGAAGTCCCAACAGCAACATAGGATTTCCCATTGTACCAACTAAAATCGGTGTTTCTGAAACGCGAATAAGATTTTCTGCAATAAGTTTTTGTGTATAATCAAAAACAGAAGTGTAAAATACTACCGTTCCCCTATAGGCATCAATATCATCATAAAAGGGATAGCTATATAAAATTAAGTCAGCATTAACATCATATATCACTCTTGGCGGTGAAACCTGTGGGCTTTGCACCATTTCATAAGCAAGAGCATTCAAATCTTCATATAATCTATACGAAATTGCAGTTGCCGTTCTTTGCAAAATATCTTCATCAAAGGTACTATAATGCAATCGTCGCCCATCGCTTTCTATAATTCTAATCCCTAACAGCGAAGGGGTCTTTAGCATTAATTCCCCTGCGGCATTGACCCTACCCTCAATTATCTCATTTGTTTGAATTCCTGCAAAACTTTGTTTTACAAAAGCATTATCTACAAATTCTTCATTGAAGGTGGTTAATGTTGCTTCTAAATGATTATTGAATACAGTAGAGACATTAGAAAGCTTATCTTCCAATCCTCGTACAATAGCAGGTTGGTAAAAGCGTGTTTCCAGTACGGTAAACAAACCGGAAAACGCAACCACTGTAAAGATTGCAAAAATGAGAACTGAACTTAATAATGTAACTGCAATTTTTTGTCCTGAAGTCACTAAATCTCCCAAAAAATAATAGTATGTTTAAGAAACATTACCCTATTTTGTTATCGGCAGTTTCAATAAAGCTCTTGAACACATAATGATTACAGTGTACACTTATTAATATGAAAAAGCTAGATAAACTATTTTTATTAGCCGTAGGAATTATTGTAATTGTTGTGCTTTTTGGTACTGCAATTGCCTTTGTTTCGGGAAGCGCAAGCCCTGGAGGGAACTTAAGAAGGCAAGACCCATCCCCCACTACCATTACAAACACTCCTAACAGTAAAACATCAGTATATTCTCAAATAGGAGCATTACGTTGCAGTACTTCTGATGATCCAGCAATCCCCCTTGTGGTGAGTCCTTACTTTCCTTATCCTTCTAATGATGTAGCTTTTTATGAGGAGATGTTCAAAAAAAATTTAAAGTTACGTTCACTCATTACAAGTTATTTTGAAAATTTTACCCAAAAAGAACTTTTAGAAATTGGGGAGCAAAACATCAAGCAAGAATTGATTACTATAATAAATGCTGAGTTGGTATTGGGGTCAATTGACACACTATATTTTGCAGAATATATTTTTTTAGAATAATTGCAACCTCTGTTACTATTGGGGGTCTAATAATAGTAAGAAAAAAAAATAAAAAGGAACCTGATAATGAATGAAGAAGTTCTCATCCCAGCAGCACAAGTGATTGTTGCAATCATTCCCATAGTGGGAATAGTAATTGGTGGAGTAGTAATTTTCTTTTACCTACTCTGGCGCAATGCACAAATAAGTTTGCTCATTAAAACAGAAAAATATGTGCCTATGCAATTTAATCTACCCTTATTTTCTCTACTCACAGGCATTCTCCTTACAGGAATAGGCTTTATACTAAGTGTATTTTTTATTATTCTAGATGGATTTTCCTACAATTTGCTAGGCGGGCTTATCCCACTTGTAGTAGGAATTTGCCTTATCATATTTTATAATATGCATAAAAAGCTAAATGCATAACGTAAAACAAGAGTGAATCTATTTTGGAAACAATATTCTAAATCTGCTCTCCAAGACTTTGAGCTTGTAAAACGAGTGTGTAAAGGTGACTCTTCTGCCTTTGCCATACTTGTTGAAACCTATGAAAAAAAAGTACGTGCCTTAGGATACAGTTTTTTTAAAAATGAAACCGATGCTGCCGATTTTGTGCAAGATGTTTTTCTAAAAGTGTTTACAAACATCAACAGCTTTCGAAAAGAATCCCAGTTTTCTACGTGGCTTATGCGCATTGCATATAACACCGCAATAAATGCCAAAAACAGAAGACGAGAATATATTACGCTCAGCGAACAGTCCGCAATACTTGATAATGACTATAGTGTTGAAGAAAAACAGTTAAGAGAATTAACCGCAGAAGCAATTAGAGAAGCCTTAAAAGAGCTCCCTAAACACTACGCTCTTTGCCTTGATTTGTACTTTTTTTACGACTTTTCGCACAGTGAAATAAGTGTAATTACAGGACTGCCTATAAATACCATAAAATCAAATATATTTAGAGCAAAAAAACAATTAAAACAAAAACTTGATGACTTTATTTTGGTCGGATAATAACGTGAGGATAAAATGAAACAAAGCATATGTGATGAAACAATTAATACATTTTTAGAATTAGACAAAGATGAAAAACTTGGACTAAAAACTACCATCCACCTACTTACTTGCACAAAATG
>CAYJLT010000036.1:0-12998 GCA_964371295.1 uncultured Treponemataceae bacterium | reverse complement strand
AAGATGAAAAACTTGGACTAAAAACTACCATCCACCTACTTACTTGCACAAAATGTCGCACGACCGTGAGATTATGCACCTTAGCACAAAGATCAAGCACACGCCCTCTTTATATTCCTGTATCAATGAATAATGCAGCGATAGCAAAGATAGTACAAAAAACAAACCCCTCAATTGAATTATTAAAAGACAGTAGTGTAAAACCAATTTCGTTAAAGCGTTGGGTTTTTTCTGGAATCGCACTTGTGCTAGCACTTGTACTTTTTGGGTATTTAAATACAACTATCTCAAGTAAAGTACTACAGGTAACCATATCGCTCAGCATATCGCTTTTTATTTGTATATACTGCGCCTTTTTTATTGGTAGCAACTTAGATTTTTTTGTGAAAAAAATTGAAAAGCGCATGTAAGCTTCTTAAAAAGGAGGCTTGCACAAATTCTTTTTCCATGGTACAACTACTATATGAGCAAGCTCCGTTTCGTTACTCCAGATGACACAAAAGGAATCCTCGAAATATACTCACATTATATAGAAAACACTGCTATAACTTTTGAATGTGAAGTTCCAAATGAAGCTGCTTTTTTAATGCGCATAAAAACCATATCAGAAAACTACCCGTACATTGTTGCAACCTTAAATAAAAAAGTAATTGGATACGCATATGCAACAAGGTTTAGAGAACGTAAAGCCTATGATTGGGCAGTCGAAACGACTGTATATGTAGACACAAAGCATCAAGGAAAGGGCGTTGGAAAAAAAATGTATCGAAAGCTGCTGGACTTATTAACGGCACAAGGCTTTGTTATGGCCTACGCATGTATAACCTGCCCCAATTTTACAAGTGACGCACTCCATTCCAGCCTAGGCTTTTCTCAAGTGGGAATATTTACAAATAGTGGTTATAAGTTTGATACTTGGCACGACATCGTGTGGTATGAAAAAAAGCTCAATTCTACTCAAGGCGACAGTTTTCAAATAAAAACTATAGAGGCTTTAAAAAAAGATAAAGTTGCAGAAGGCTTATGAAAAATATTAAAAACCATGACCTTGTTAAAACCTTTGTTGCGCTAAAAGGGAATCCTAAAATTTCACTCGTAACAGAGCCCCTTTGGTTTATACCGTACTCATTGTTTTCACCGTTTGCAACGTTATATATGGCAAATTATGGACTTACGAGCTCTGAAATTGGATTAATTATTTCAATATCTCTTGGATTGCAAGTTGTATTTGCCTTTATGGGTGGTGTTATTACAGATAAACTAGGCAGACGCCTCACTACCTTTATTTTTGACTTTTTAGCTTGGACTATTCCCTGTTTTATTTGGGCCTTTGCTCAAAATTTTTGGATGTTTTTACTCGCATCATCAATAAATGCCCTTTTTCAAATAACAAGCACATCGTGGACCTGTCTTTTTGTAGAAGATTGTCCTAAAAAGCACTTAACAAACGCTTTTACACTCCTTCATATGTGTGGCATGTTGTCCGTTTTTTTCTCCCCAATAGCAATTGTACTTGTAGATATATTTTCTGTACAACAGGTTGTAAGTGCTCTCTATTTTGTTTCAGCTATTTCTATGTCATTAAAATTTATTTTATTATATTTTCGTGGCGGTGAAACAGAAATGGGTAAAATACGTTATGAAGAAACAAAGAATATTTCCTATGCCACACTTTTTAGAGGATACTCGAGTGTAATAAAAACCATTTTAGATTCTTCTAATATGAAATTTGTTATTCTCTTATTGGCACTAACCAATATCTCAGTTATTGCCACCACAAACTTTTTCTCTCTATATATAACAGAATATTTACACTTAAACGCAACACTAGTACCAATATTTCCCATGGTAAGAACGGCAATTATGCTTCTTGTTGTTACCTTTTTGCAAAACATTATAAACCGTCTTCGAATGCGCTCCTCACTCATCGGTGGGATAATAGTATACATTGTAAGCCATATAGTTCTCATTCTATCTCCCGAAAAGAGTATTATTGCTGTCAGCCTTTATACCATCTTCGAGGCTGCAGCCTATGCAATAGTGTTTCCACGGCGTGAAGCTCTCATGGCGTATTATATTATCCCCAAAGAGAGGTCAAGAGTTCAGTCAATTTTTCATGCTGCAATGATTGCTATTTCATCTCCTTTCGGCTATGTGGTGGGTCGCCTTTTTGAGGAACATCCAGCACTACCATTCATATTTAACATCTTCATTTTTTTCATTGCAACCCTTGTTATTGTGAGGGCTAAAACAATCAGTTCATATGACAACGAAATTCGCGGTTTAACAAATTAAACGCAAAGCGTGTCTATTTTTTTATGGAGGGGTTTAAAAAAAAAGCATCATGTGATACACTTATTTATAACATTTTTGGAGGATACAATGAGTATACACATAGCGGCAAAAGAAGGTCAAATTGCAGAGGCAATTTTATTACCAGGAGACCCATTGCGGGCAAAATTTATTGCAGAAACATTTTTAGAAAATGTGGAATGTTATAATGAAGTTAGAAACATGCTTGGGTTCACCGGTACATATAAAGGTAAAAGAGTTTCTGTCCAAGGAACAGGAATGGGACAGCCTTCTCTTTCAATTTATGTAAATGAGCTATTCAACGTTTACAACGTACAAAAAGCAATTCGCATTGGAACCTGTGGAGCAGTTCACAAAAGCACAAAGGTTCGAGACATTATTATTGCAATGAGTGCATGTTCAGACTCTGCAATTTTAAACCAACGCTTTGGGTCTCTTCATTTTGCACCTACTGCAAGTTATGAGCTTATGGCAAAAGCAATTGAAGCTGCAAAAGCAAAAAATATTGCACACATGGTGGGCTCCGTTACTTCAAGCGACCTTTTTTATGATGACAACGAAAACTGGAAACTATGGGCAAGCTACGGTGTTCTCGGCATTGAAATGGAAGCTGCAGAGCTCTATACACTAGCAGCAAAGTTCGAACGTCAAGCACTTGCAATTCTAACCGTCTCTGACCACATTGCAACAGGGGAAACAACAACACCAGAAGAAAGACAGCTCACATTCAAAGGCATGATGGAAATTGCACTAGAAGCGGCTATTTCATAACCACCTTTTAATCCATTTTAAAAGCGATTTTTCTTATATGAAAAGTCGCTTTTTTTTCTTGACAATTCCAACATTCATGCCTTATCATATATAGAAAGCACTTTGCTATTAATATATGAGGATTAGGAGAAGAGTATGGGATTCACAACAAATCAAATTAGAAACATCGCTATTGCAGGACACGGACAAACAGGAAAAACAACATTGTTGGAATACCTATTGCTCACATCAGGAGCCATTCCAAAGTGTGAAACAGTTGAGTCTGGAAAAACAGTCAGTGACTATACACCAGAAGAAATTGAAAGAAAAATTTCAATTCACTCATCACTTTCTCACCTTACATGGAAAGATGTAAACATAAATATTTGGGATACTCCAGGTTCATCCGACTTTGTGGGTGAAGTAATTGCCGCCTTTCGTTCAACTGAAAGCATTTTGATGTTAATTGATGGACGCTCTGGGGCTCAAATTGAAACCATAAAGCTTTGGAGAGACCTCGATAGACGAAATAAACCACGTATTGTATATGTAAATCACTTAGAAGATGAAAGAACAGATTATGCAGCAGTTCTAAAAGATATTCATGACAAATTTTCGGTAGAAGTTTGCCCTGTAACAATTCCAATGGGTAGTGGCGCTGAATATAAAGGTGTTATTGACGTTGTTAAAGGAAAAGCCTTTTTTATTCCTGCTGACGGTCAAGCGGAAAAAGAAGCTGATATACCAGCAGAATACAACGACGCATTTGAAAATGCACGGGCTGTATTAGCTGGTGCTGCGGCAGAAGGTGATGATGATCTACTTGTAAAGTTTATTGATGAAGGTGAATTAACAAATGAAGAAATAGAAAGAGGGCTCGTTATTGCGCTTGAAAACAATCGTATAGTACCTGCCTTTGCTGGGTGTACCTTAAAACGAAGCGGTCTCGTATCTATGCTTGATTTTATTATTGAAACTGTTCCAGACCCTGCTCATGCACTAGAAACAACGACAACAAAAGAAGGTGAAACAGCAGCCGTAAAAATTAGTCCCGAGGGTGACATGAGCGCCTTGGTTATTAAAACTGCGAATGACCAATTTTCAGGAAAATTATCTTACATAAAAATAGTTACTGGCACTCTTAAAGCAGACCAAGAAGTGCATAACATAACTGAAGAAAGAAAAGAAAAACTCGGAAAGTTATATAGATGCGTTGGAAAAAAACTTGAAGAAGTAAAAGAGCTTTGTGCAGGTGATATAGGAATCTTGGCAAAATTAAGTATCACAAAAACTAGTGATACATTATCAACAAATGCAAATACGCTCCAATTTGTTCGACTTCGCCACCCTAACCCTGTATACTCAATGGCAGTTTCTGCTCAAAACAAAAAAGATGAAGACAAAATGAGTGAGTTATTGTCTAAAGTTTCGGAAGAAGATAGAACACTTCAATTTAAGTACAATGTTGAAACAAAACAAAATGTTATTTCAGGAATGGGTGAATTACACATTGGAATTATCTTAAACAAAATAGCAACTCAAGCAAAAATCACAGTAGATACTGCAGTGCCACGTGTTGCATACAGAGAAACGGTACAACGAAAAGCACAAGCAGAATACACTCACAAAAAACAATCTGGTGGTCATGGTCAATACGGTAGAGTTGTTCTTTCAGTTGATAAACTTGAGCGAGGCGAAGGATATAAGTTTACCAATGCAGTCTTTGGTGGGGCTATTTCTAAAAACTATATTCCTGGCGTTGAAAAAGGTGTTAAAGAGGCCATGGAGCATGGTGTATTGGCAGGCTATCCTGTAGTCGATGTTTCTACAACTGTTTTAGATGGAAAAGAACATCCCGTGGACTCTTCAGAAATGGCATTCAAAATTGCCTCAAGAAATGCATTTAAGGATGCCATGGCAGCAGCAGGTGCAATTCTCCTTGAGCCTATAATGAATGTAACCGTTTGGATAGAATCAAAGTACCTCGGGGACATTATGTCTGATATGTCGAGCAAAAGAGGTCGTATTCTAGGACAAAGCCCGCTTGGTGGTGGTATTGAAGAGCTACGTGCACAAGCACCACAAGCAGAGCTATTAAAATATGCAATTGACCTTCGATCAATGACAAGCGGTACTGGAAGCTTTGAAACAGCTTTTGACCACTATGATCCAATAAGTGGCAAAATTGCTGACGACGTTATAGCAAGTGCAAAAGAATTTATTACCGTTGCACATTCTGATGAATAATACGTAAAATGTAGCATCCGTGCTACATTTTACTATCGAGTTTTGCAATAGCAAAACTCGTGTACTTTTTACTTTAGCGACATCCTTGTCGCGATAATTAAATTCACGGAAATTTGTTCGTAAGAACAGAACATCCATGCTACATGTTACTATCGAGTTTTGCATGAGAGTCATCGTGTAAAGCAGTGGAGGAGTGTTTAGGTAACAATACTGAAAAGTGTTGTTACCTTTTTTTTATCCAATTTTTATAATTGAAAGAGGCTCGTTGCCAGAAGGAAGAACTCTAATATCTTCATCGTAGCGAACCATAATGCAATCTTCTGCGCTTACATTTATGGTTTCACTCGTCGAAGAAGAAAGTGTTCCAAAGCCTGAAATAATAACCAGGCTAACCCAACCTGTATGAAACGCAGGCGTATCAAAAGCAGGAAGACTCTGATTGTTTGCAGTAGGCATAGGATTGGGAATCGATTCCTTGGCAAAACAAATACGCCCAGAATGTGAATAGTCGAGCTTTTCAAGCGTAAAATAATCACACACATATCGCCCCGAAAAGTTTTTTACTAAATCACTTGGAACCGCTTTTATAACATCTAAAGATTTTTCAATATGAATTTCTCTATCACTGCCCCAATCGTAAAGGCGGTAGGTTATATCGCTCGATTGTTGAATCTCTAATATTCTTAAACCGCCCTCTATAGCGTGAACAGTACCCGCTGGGATAAAAAGAAAATCTCCCTTTTTTACAGATACTTTTTTTAAATGTTCTTCAAGGTTTCCACCTTTAATTGCCTTTGCCAGTTCATCTTTAGAGTAACTTTCTTTAGTTTCATTAAGACCACTAATAAGTGTTGCATTTGGCTCGGCATCTAAAATATACCAGCATTCGGTTTTCCCTAAAGAATTTTCAACCTTTGAAGCATATTCATCATCAGGGTGCACTTGCACCGATAGCGTATCATTAGCTTGTATTATTTTTACCAAAAGGGGATAGTCACTTCCTGTAATTCGCGAAAGGGACTTTCCCCCAATAATATCTGTTTCTTTAGAAACGGAAGATTCACCTGCCACATGCGTTGAGAGAATCCACCGCTCATACCCCCAAGGCTTTTCAGATACAAAATAATCTGTTTTGAACACTTAATTTTTTTCCCATAATTGCTCAGGGTAATAGCTTTCTTTTATTTTATTTGCAATTTCAGCCTTTACAATGGCTCTGTCTTCAGGGTACGTCATACCAAACCATTTTTCAGTTGAAGAATAAAACTTGATTTTCCCAAGATTATTGTTAACTATATAGCTAGCACCAGTTGGAAGAAGAGATTCTGCTTTTTCTGAATCATTATTTTCTGCTATAAATTTATCCCAAAAATCTGTAAAGCCATCAAATGCTTTTGGCGTAAAGCCAAAGAGATTCATTGATACCCATTCTTTTCCGGTAAACTCAGAAATAGAGCCGTTAAAGTCAGTAATAATTTTGTCTCCCTCATAGCTAATCTTTGTATGTTCTTCCATAGATTTTAAATATCCGTTTTCTATTACACACACACCACGAGAAACTGAACCAGAGCGGCTCATAGTGTTTTCAAGCACATATCCAACCATTGCATGTTCTGTTGACCCTTCTGGTAAAACAGATAGATGATCATTCATTGTTGCAAAGGCTTCTCTTCCATAATAGTCATCAGCATTGATAACGGCAAAAGGCTCTTTTACCGCATCTTTTGCACACAGTACAGCATGTACTGTTCCCCAAGGTTTAGATCTATTTGGTGATATTTTTGCCAATTGGTCAGGAGTAAAAAGAGAATCTGGGTTTTGAAAAACGTATTCTGCATCAAAGTTTTTTGCAACCCTATCAAAAAATCTCTCTCTGAAATCTTTTTCAATGTCTTTTCTAATAATATACACAACTTTCCCAAACCCTGCTCGCTTTGCATCAAATGTTGCAAAATCTAAAAGTGTTTCATCGTGTAGCCCAACGGCATCAATTTGCTTTACTCCGCCATAACGGCTTCCCATTCCTGCTGCTAAGACTAATAATGTTGGTTTCATTTTTTTCTCCTATATGTGGTATAATTAATTTTCTCTGTCCTCATAATAGACTATTAGGTGAAAAAAATCTAGGGTCCGTAG
The DNA here is from genome assembly GCA_964371295.1 of uncultured Treponemataceae bacterium. Lineage (GTDB taxonomy): Bacteria > Spirochaetota > Spirochaetia > Treponematales > Treponemataceae > CAYJFX01. Next base: position 5,552 of record CAYJLT010000036.1, on the reverse strand, counting down.
TGCTTTCATACAGTTTTATCACCTTTTTGAAACTTTTAGCCCCGTAGTTTGTTTACAAAGAGAGCCCTAATCGTTACAATAAAGCTATGCTTTTTATAGCACATAATACACTCTTTTAGGAGAAAACATGAAAAAACTTGTTTTAATTGCACTAGCTGTAGTATGTTTGAGCATATTTATTGGCTGCTCAGGCGCTAGTTCAAACGCAAACGAAATTGAAAAATTGGTTGTAGGATACGTTCCTTCTCGCCCCGCAGATGAAATTTTAACAGCAACAGCCCCTCTCGAAGGCTTGCTTAAAGCAGAACTTGCAGAAGCTGGCTTTACGGTAAATGAAGTTGAAATCATTGTTGGAACAAGCTATGAAGCAATTGGTGAAGGCTTAGATGCAGGAACTATCCACGTAGGGTTAATTCCTGGTGGGACCTATGTTCTTTATTCAGATGGCGCTGAAGTTATTTTAACAGCAACTCGCGATGGGCTTAACAAAGACTCAGCCAACCCTATGGACTGGAATGATGGAGAGCTAACACTTCCAATGCCTGAAAATCAAGTTACATACTACCGCTCAATTATTATTGCAGGTCCTTCTCCTAAAGGACAAGAACTTGCAGCTAAAGTAAATGCTGGACAAGAACTTACTTGGGAAGATTTAAACTCAGCTACATGGCAATACATGAACACAACATCTTCAGCAGGTTATATTTACCCAACACTTTGGTTAATGGAAAACTACGACAAAACATTACTCGACCTTGATAATGCATCAGCTGCAACAGGCTATGGTGCTGCATTCTCAGCACTTAAAGCACAAACTGCAGACGTTACAATGGCTTATGCAGATGCTCGCCGAGATAACTTAAAAACATGGGAAGGTGACGACTACGCAGCAGGTGACCCAACAACTATTTGGACTGACGTTCAAGTTATTGGTGTAACTGATGGTATATACAATGATACAATCAGTGTTACGCGCGATGATTCAGTTGTAACAGATGAGTTGAAATCTGCACTTCAAACTGCTTTTATCAACATCGGTAATTCAGAAGCTGGAAAACCAATTATTGCAATTTATAACCACAATGGTTATGCAGTTGCAAAAGATTCTGACTATGATGGCGCAAGAGCTGCAGGACAACTCGTAGCAAACTAATATCATACTTTTACGAGCACACAAGCAAATAGAATTTTCTTGTGTGCTCTTTTTTTAATAGGACAATCATGATAAAATTTGATAACGTAAGTAAAGTATACCCAAACGGAACAGTGGGCCTTGATACCGTAAGCATAAAAGTTGACCAAGGCGAATTTGTGGCAATTATTGGCCTCTCTGGAGCAGGAAAATCAACCCTTATTCGCACGGTAAATAGAATGATAGAAGTTACCGATGGAATTGTTGAGGTAGAGGGCATAAATGTTCGAAACCTTCAAGGAAAAGACCTCCGCTCTTACAGGCGAAACGTTGGTATGATTTTTCAATCGTTCAACCTTGTGCCAAGAGCTACAGTTATCAAAAATGTATTACAAGCAAGAGTCCCTAACTTACCATTTTGGAAGGTCTTTTTTGGAATATACCCAAAAGAAGATAAATTACTTGCCCTAGAATCACTTGATAAAGTGGGCATTTTAGAAAAAGCTTATTCAAGGGTTGACCATCTTTCGGGGGGGCAGCAACAGCGAGTTGCCCTTGCAAGAACACTTGCACAACAACCAAAAATTATTTTAGCCGATGAGCCTGTTGCAGCGCTTGATCCTGTAACTGCAAAACAAGTTATGGATGACTTTAAACGCATCAATAAAAATATGAATATTTCAATTCTTATTAACATTCACCATGTTGAATTAGCATTAGAATATGCAGACCGGGTAATAGGTATAAAAAAAGGAAAAATTGTATATGATGGACCTGCCAGTAAGGTAGATAAGTCAATACTTGACAATATATATTTAAAAGAAGAGGGGGTGCAAAACAATGAAAGTGCACAACCCCAATTGTAGTTTTTTTAAAAGAGAAATATTTACGCTCGAAAATGGCACCATTGTAGAAGAACCAAAAAGTAAAACGCCAATAATTGTTCTTTCAATGATTGTTGCAATAATTATTGCTGGTTATATGACAGGCTTTGATGGGATACAACTTGTTAGACGCATCAGTTATTTTTTTGACATATTAGCTAGGATGATACCACCCGATTGGAGCTACATTAATGAAATCTGGCTTCCACTCATAGAAACACTTGCAATGTCTGTTGTAGGCTCGGTTATTGGATCTCTTGTTGCAGTACCTGTTGCTTTTTTAGCCTCATCAAATATTGTACATAATAAGGTAATTGTAGGCGTTGTACGTTTTATTCTTGGAATTACTCGAACGCTACCAACACTTGTTTCGGCTCTCATTGCAGTATTTATTTTTGGACTCGGTTCTTTTGCAGGAACCGTAGCCATTGCTATTTTTACCTTTTCTTTTATTGGTAAACTCTTGTATCAACAAATTGAAACAGTCGACATGGGAGCATATGAAGCCATGGAAGCTATGGGGTCATCAAAGATACGAGCCTTTTGGGCCGCCATTGTGCCTCAAATACTCCCTACCTATATTGCAAACTGTTTATACTGCTTTGAAGGGAGTGTTCGCTACTCAGCAATATTAGGATACGTTGGAGCAGGTGGACTAGGACTCATTCTTAATGAAAAATTGGGTTGGAGACAATACGATAAGGTTGGAATGATTCTTCTTACACTGTTGGTTACTGTTGGATTCATTGAAATAGTAAGCCGCTACTTTAGAAAAAAATTATCATAGGAAAAAACCGTGACTACGTACAACGAAAGAATACAAAAAGCATATAATGATGCCCCTAAAAACTGGATTGCAAAACTTATTCTAGTATTTGTGGTTGTTGCAATACTCATTTTCACGAGCAATAGCATCTCAGACCCAAACATAACAAGCGGTGGCATGGATGTAGCAAAAAACATCATTCAAGGCCTTTTTAATCCTTCATGGGATTTATTTAACCTTACAAAAACTGGCATTCCATATCTATTATTAGAAACAATTTGTATAGCCTTTTTGGGAACACTTATAGGAGCAGTTCTTGCACTTCCTACAGCATTTTTAAGCGCTTCAAACATGGTTCCAAGGGGTGTTTCCTGGATTGGCCGCTTTTTAACCATGGTGATACGAACAATTCCCGCGTTTGTATATGGTCTTATGTTTATAAGAGTTTCAGGTCCTGGCCCCTTTGCAGGCCTTTTAACCATGAGCTTAACTTCAGTTGGTATGCTCACAAAACTTTACGTTGAAACAATAGAAGATTTAAACTTTGGCATACTTGAATCCATGAGCGCTATGGGCTGCAACGGCTTTCACAAAGTAAGACACGGTGTTATCCCACAGCTGATGCCAGATTTTATTTCTACCGTTGTGTATCGGTTCGACATGAATCTAAGAGATGCTACAACACTTGGACTTGTAGGAGCAGGTGGCATAGGCGCGCCGCTTATTTTTGCTATGAATGAGTTTCGTTGGAATGATGTAGGTTCATATCTTCTCGGATTAATTATTCTTGTTTTTGTAATTGAATATTTTTCAGGGAAAATTCGAGTAAAGCTTACTCGTGGTTAGGAAGAATAACTGAATGCAAAAAACGGCTAAACTTTATTTTACAAGCGATGTACATGGCGCTTTTTTTTCCACAAATTACAAGCAAAAAGACCCATGTAATATGGGACTCTTTGCCATTGCAGATGAAATATGTTCCAAAAAGGAAAATACTCTTCTTATAGATGGGGGCGACATGATACAAGGAAGCCCTCTTCTTCAATATTTACAAAAATCTGGAAAAGGCTACGAAGAAGTATCTTCTACAATAAATGATATTGGATATGATCTTATAACACTTGGCAACCATGACTTTAATTTTGGCTACGAAACCCTAAAAAACTACACAAATAACATACAGGCAAAGGTTCTTTGCTGTAATCTCATTGATAAAAAAAATGCAATTGATTTTTTGCCTTACCATATTGAAAAATTGGAAAACGGCTTAACCATTGGCTTTATAGGAGCAGTAACAGATTATGTAAATGTGTGGGAAGCTAAGGAGCATCTTAGAAACCTTGAAGTACTACCAACCTTTGAGTGCATAAAAAAAACACATGATGAACTGGTAGGAAAAGTAGATGTATTAGTATGCATCTACCACGGCGGATTTGAACAGGACATAAATAATTTAGAGAATTATTCACTAATTACAAGTGGAGAAAATGTTGGCCTTGCAATTTGCAAAGAGATGGAATTTGATTTATTATTAACAGGGCACCAACATATGCAAGTACAAGGCAAAAATATTTTTGGTACACACACTTTGCAAGTTCCAAGTAATGCAACTTGGTATGCTGATATTGATATTACTTTTACAGAAAATAAACGTGTACAAATACAAAGCCGTAACATCGCAGCAAATGCCCTCAATACTAATACCAAACTTGAAGACAAATATGCAGACCTACAAAAAAATGTTCAAAGCTGGCTCGATATTCCTGTGGGAAAACTGTCCCATGCACTAACCCAAACAAACCCTTTAGAAATAATGCAAAATGGGTGGAGATTTTCAGAATTATGTAATAGTATAATATTGGAAAAGATTGATGCAGACATGTGCTGTACAAGCCTAATGAATGAGCCCTACCCACTTTCAAAGACAATCACCATGAGAGATATCGTAAGTGCATACCCATTCCAAAATGAAATTACAACGGTAGAGGTAAACTCACACATTCTAAAAGAAGCACTTGAACACGTTGCGAGCTTTTTTGTTCTTAAAAATGGGGAGCTTGGCATTAACCCAAAGTATACAAAGCAAAAGCTTGAACTATACAACTTTGATTTTTACTATGGCATTGAATATTCCTTTGATCTTACAAAAGAGATAGGTAATAGGGTTGTTCGATTGCAAAAAGAGGGAAAAGACTTAAACACAAATAAAACATACCGACTTGGGCTAACAGGTTATAGAGCCAGTGGAGCGGGTGGCTATGATATGTTTAAAGAATGTAAAATAATTTCAAGAACGATAGAAGATGTTCAACAAATGCTTATAGAAAGAATTACAGGTAGTAGAGAGCTTTTTACTCCAAAAGAAGCGGACTATAAGGTTTTTTGGTAATATTACTCTTAGATAATCAAATTTGCTCAATAATTTAGCAAAAAAAATGCAGGAGAAAAGATGGAATACAAAACCTCGGGAGTATGCTCTCAAAACATATCGATTGAAATGGACGGAACAAAAATAAAATCTGTTTCTTTTTTTGGCGGCTGCCCTGGGAATCTACTAGGCATTAGTACCATTGTAGTTGGCATGGAAGCAGCGGATGTAGTAGATGCATTTACGGGTATTACATGTGGGTCAAAATCAACGTCCTGCCCAGATCAACTAGCACGAGCGTTAGAACAAATAGTAACTTAATACGCATACTTCTTGTATATTTCTTTTAGTCCCTACGGGAATCGAACCCGTCTTTGCGCCGTGAGAGGGCGCCGTCCTAGC
>CAYJLT010000035.1:14773-16557 GCA_964371295.1 uncultured Treponemataceae bacterium | reverse complement strand
TGGCTGCTACGTTAGAAATTCAGAGCTACTTTTCTCACGCAAGCTCTTGACGCTCTTTGTGTAATATGATAGTATAATAATCCAGTCTTACGGAATGGCCGAAAGGGGGTGAACACATATGGCACACATCACTATTGATGATTCTGAAAACCTAGAAAAAGCTATCAAACGCTTTAAGCGCATGGTTGAAAAAGAAGGAATTATTCGCGAGTACAAAAAACGCGAGTACTACGAAAAGCCCTCAACAATTCTTAACAGAAAGAATAAAACCCTTCAACGTAAGTTAATGAAGAAAAAACGAAGTACTAAAAATACTCGAAGCGCTTACTAACATGAAAACTATTATTAAAGCTTCGGCCTTTGCGTCGAAGCTTTTTTCTTATCAAAATTGCTGTCTCTCCCTCTTTTTTTTACTTCTCTTATCTTCCTGTACAAGCGTTCAAACAAACCAAGACGAGAATCTTCACCCAGCATTTAATTACACTTCAGTGCAACAAGAAAACCTTGTGTATCATATTGCAACAATACAATTAAATCACCCAGAGATATCTATTGGGGCAACTGCACCTGTACATAGCAGCATGTATACAACTCTAGGAGAAACAACAAAGAGCTTCGCAAAAAAAACAGGAGCATACCTTGCAATAAATGCATCTCCATTTTCCTACCCAGCTACAAGATTATCTTCCAAAAGGACAATTGAAGGTGCATATATTCACAGCGGAGTTCTTGCATCCCCTGTAAATAGTAATTACGCAGCCCTTTGTTTTACAAAAGAAAAAAAAGCTTTTATTGTAAACGAACAAACAGTAGAAAATACACAGGATGCATACTATGCATTCTCAGGCTTTTGGACAATACTAGAAAATAAAACAATATATGATTTTAAAGATATAAAAGATGCTCGTACGGCGGTAGGGATAAGTGAAGATGGCTTTATGCTATACATATTGACTGTAGAAAAAAACAGTAGAAGTCGCGGACTAAGTTTTATGGAGTGTGCGCAGATTCTTAAAAACAGTGGCGCAAGCACTGCCCTACAACTAGATGGGGGAAACTCCACAAACCTTATCTTCCCCACTCTTCCTCACCAATCAGTATATTCACGCAGAAAGGTTGCAAATAATATAGCCTTTTTTGTCGACAAAAAAGACTAGCATATACCACTTATTGTTTTTATTTTATCATTATTGTCTTGACCATTTAGGGAATATCAACTATCATGAAGTTATGGCTGTCATTACGACTCAACAAATAAACAATTACTACGATTTATATCGTGATACAAATATTATTTTCTCAAGAGAAATTCTAAAAGTTTTACGGATTGACCCAAGACAAATTTATATTAAATGCAGTGGTTCTCAATGGGCATGCATCATTAATTCAGCTTCACTTTTAGCTGCAAAAATAATTGTTGGTACAAAAGGTGGGGCCTATGCGGCCATACAAAAAATAAATACTCCAGTAAGCTTACGATTTTACTTTAATGATGCTTATGGAAAGCCAATGAGCTTATTTGTAAATGCCAAAATCACTGATGTACAAGCATATATGGACTCTGCTGATTTAGCAATTGCAACTCTTGAATATAATGGAAAGCCACCCGATGATTTAATAGTAGCCCTAGGAGGCCTCTTAGAAGCTAAGAGTAATTACGCAAAGCGCTCTGAAGAACGTATCCCAATTACTCCCGATTCTATGAGAAGATTAAACTTAGCAAAAAAAGAAACGCTTGTGTTTATCGACAAAGTTCCTAGAAACTGCATTGTTAGAGACCTTTC